>JBBQGT010000089.1:0-13761 GCA_038323265.1 Tepidiformales bacterium | reverse complement strand
GACGACCATACGCCTGCACCGGGGAGGCGGTGCGCTGGTTACTCCCCCTTGACACGACAAATAATACACGACATCCGCTTCGTATTTCAACCCGAGGATAACTAAGAGTTGCCGCGGCTTCACTGTAAGCGCCCGCGCCCGCATCCCGGCCACTGGTCCCAACCGAAACCCCCGGCCTTACCCGCGGTTCGTAACCCCGCTTCACCCGTGGCGCCGTGGCGGCCGCCCTTGTGAAGGGCGGTGGTCACCCTCCTAGAATTTCGCCTTACCGGCAACGCCTGTACGCGGAAGTCTGCCCCGCTTCCGAACTGCGCGCGCCAGTGGCGGCTCGAACTACTTACCCGCGGTTTGTAACCCCGCTCACCCGCGAGGCCTTCAGCCGAATGAGCACTCTCCCGGCTGCCTTCAGGCCGGCCTCGTAGCCGGCGGGCGGGGTGAACTCCTCGCGACGCATCGCCTGGTTCACGGCGATATGGCCCGGTACTAAGTCTTCTGTCTGGATCGTCGCTTTGCCCTCGACGGTGACGAACCGGAACGGCGCGCCCTCGTCCAGGATCGTGATCGCGATGTTTGGGTTGTTGCGAATCGTCTTCGCCTTCAGCCTCGACTCGGTGGTGCTGAAAATCAACTCGTCGCCTTCGCGGGCGTAGAAGATCACCGAGTTCGATGGAGACCCATCCGCCCGAATGGAGGTCACCACCGCCCATCGGTTCGCCGTGATGAACGCATCCTGCTCGGTGGTGCCAATCATCAGGCGTCGCCGATCGCTTCGAACGTGGGCGTCCGGCGTTCGGCGAAGGCCGCCAGGCCCTCCTTGAAGTCGGCGTTGCCAAAGCTGTCTTGCATCGCGTCGTTCCCAGCCTTCACCGCCGAGGCGAGGTCCGTGAACTGGGCGTCGTAGACCAGTCGCTTGATGCGCTTCATCGCGCCAGGCGAAGCGTGCTCAGCAAGGTAGTTGGCGTACTCCTTGGTCTGCGGCAGCAGTTCATCGTGCGGGACCACGCGGCTTACGAGGCCCATGCGCAACGCCTCATCCGCCCCGATCACGCGCGCCGAGTAAAGCAGATCGAACGCGTTGGAAGTGCCGATCATTCGGGGCAACAGCCAGTTAATCCCGTGCTCGGCGATCAGCCCGAGCGACGAAAACGCCGTGCCAAACCGCGCCTGGTCCGAAGCGAAGCGGATGTCCGCATAGAGCGCGTTCACCAGCCCCAGGCCCACTGCTGCACCGTTAATCGCGCAGATGAGCGGCTTCTGGGTGGCCATCGGGAACGAGTAGTGCTGCTCGTAGTTCGCCTGCATGCCGCCCGGTGCGGCGCCACCGCCTTCGTTCCCGGTCGCACCATCATCCGCGATGCTGTTCAGGTGGCCCATATCGGCGCCCGCGCAGAACCCGCGGCCCGCGCCGGTGAGTATCACCGAGCGCACCCCGCGGTCGGCATCGGCGCGCCCCAGGGCGTCGCGATATTCGCGTTCCATTGCGCCGGTCCAGGCATTGAGCTTGGTGGGACGGTTGAGCGTGATGACGGCGGTCGTGCCGTCGACTTCGTAGAGGATATCTGTGTAGTCCATGCGAAAGCGCCTCCTCGGCGTGGTGCGCGTATTCTGTTGCCCGAAGAGGCACTTCACAAGAGGAACGCGCAATGCCGCCCAGCGAACTCTGCTTTTTTTCCGCCATCGAACTCCGCGCGCTGCTCGATTTGCGCCAGGTTTCGGCGGTCGAACTAATGGAAGCCCACCTCGCTCAGATCGATCGCGTCAACCCGATCGTCAACGCGATCATCACCCACGTCCCTCGCGAACAAGTGTTGGTGGCCGCTGGCGCTTCGGACGAACGGCGTCTCCGCGGCGAACCGATCGGCCTGCTCGAAGGCCTGCCGATCGCCCACAAAGACCTGTTCGATACCCGCGGCCTGCGCACCACCTACGGCTCTCGGATCTACCGAGACCACGTCCCCGAGGCCGATTCGCCGATCGTCGCCCGCATTAAAGCGGCGGGCGCGATCACGATCGGCAAGACCAACACCCCGGAGTTTGGCCTCGGCTCACAGACGTTCAACGAAGTCTTCGGCGCCACCTGTAATCCATACGACCTTTCAAAGACTTGCGGTGGCAGTTCGGGCGGTGCGGCCGTCGCGCTCGCAACCGGAATGCTGCCAATCGCGGACGGTTCGGACGTCGGCGGATCGCTCCGAAATCCTGCGGGCTACTGCAACGTCGTCGGACTGCGCTCCTCACCAGGACGCGTGCCGGGCGCGATAGGCGCATGGGATCGCCTTGGCACCTCAGGTGCAATGGGCCGAAACGTCGCCGATGTGGCCCTCGTCATGCAAGCGATAAGCGGCCCCGCCACAGGCTCCCCGCTGGCCTACGGCGAACCTGGCGCGGTCTTCGCAGCGAACCTTGAGCGCGAGTTCCGCGGCACGAAGATCGCCTGGAGCCGCGACCTCGGCGGCCTGCCCATCGACCCTCGCACTACAGCGGTGCTCGAAGCGGCCCGCCCGGCCTTTACGGCCATCGGCTGCGAAATTGAAGAGGCTGACCCTGACCTAACCGGCGCCCACGAAGCATTCCGTGTCCAGCGCGCGGTGAACATGGTCGCTCGCTACGCCTCACTTCTGCGCGACCACCGGCCACAGTTGAAAGACACCGCCATCTGGAACATCGAGGAGGGCTTGGCCCTAACCGGCGAGGAAGTTGGCGACGCCGAACGCCTCCGGCAGGCCCTCTTTGTCCGCATGCATGCTTTCTTCGAACGCTACGAGTTTCTTGTCTCCCCGGTTAGTCAGGTACCGCCGTTCCCAATCGATCAGCCCTACATAACGGAGATCAATGGATTCCCGATGGAGACCTACCTGGACTGGATGAAGTCTTGCTACCTGATCTCCGCCACCGGCCACCCGGCGATCTCTGTCCCGTGCGGATTCACGCCAGAGGGGCTGCCAGTCGGCGTCCAGATCGTTGGCCGCTACCGCGATGAGGTCGGATTGCTGCAGTTCGCGCACGCCTTCGAAACCGCTACGCGCTGGGGCAAGGTGCGCCCGGCGGTCGCGGACTTCGAAGACTGACGCCTATTCGTTTCGCAAAGCTGTGATTGGGTCGAGGCGGCTGGCGCGGTACGCCGGGTAGCTCCCGCTCACTGCGCCGATGCCCGCCCAGACAGCAAACGCCACGCCCACGCTTCACCGCTGGATGACCGTCATCATCACCTGGCCGGCGATTTCGCGCCCGTTGATGCCGAGCGCCATAACGTCCTGAGAAAATGCTTAGGAACCCCCTTCGTCCACTGCAAAGGGAAAAGCACGTTGACCTTCGCTCGTGAATTGGTTCGGGCGCGGGCGCGGCGATACGCTCGCCGGGTGATAGCGGCGCCAACCAGCAAGGCCACGCCGGGCCTCTTACCTCCGCCGCCCGGCCCTTCGCGCCGCCGCATCGCACGAGGCTTCGCCGTCGTGGGCGGCGGGGCGCTTCTCTCCGTGGGCGTGCTCATCGGTCTCGCCTGGCTCTTCGTGCGTCTCAGCTGGCCGCATGTCGAGCCGCTCGGCAACCCTGAATTCGGCATCAACTTCAGCTGCAACCATGCCGAATATCTGCTGCTCGAAGACCCCGCCCTCGGCCCCGCCGGTTACGTCCCGGACGATCGTCCAGGCCGCGCCGAATGGTGCGCCGAGACTCTCGGCGCGCTCATCCGCGGTCTCGGCACGCGGCACGTCCGCATCTCGGTCGAATGGTCCCAAGTCGAGCCGCGACCCGGTGAATACGACTTTCGCCTGATCGATGCCCTCCTCAGAGAAGCCGATCGCTCGGGCGCGAAAGTGCTGCTCGGGGTTGGCGTGAAGGCCCAGCGCGACCCCGAGTTCTACATTCCGGATTGGGTGCTGGCGAAGGCCGAACTTCAAGGCTTGGTGTACATCGATCGCGACCCGTATCTACGAGAGAGGGCCCTCGCAATGATCGAAGCGGTCATTGCACACGTTTCCGGCTCGCCGGCGATTGAAGCCTGGAACGCGGACAACGAACCGTACGTGCCCTCGCTGCGCGCCGAAGATTGGGAGCTCAGCCGCGAGTTCGTTCGACTCGAGCGCGACGCGATCCGCGCCAACGACCCGAAAGCGCGCATCGTTTCGATCAACCACGCCCAGCATTTCATCTTTGATCAGCGCTGGAAGGACGCGCTCGCTGATGGCGACGCGCTCGCCGCGAGCTTCTACCCGTTCCGGACTGTGGAGGCGCTGGGCCGCAGCTTCGTCATCGCCATCCCTGAGCTCGGCCCGCTGGAGCCAAACTACGCTGCTCAGGCCCGCAGCGCGCACGCCACGGGCAAGCCGTTCTGGCTGACCGAATTGCAAGCCGAGCCCTGGGTTGACGAGGATATCCGCCTTGTCGGCCCGGATAACCCCTCGCCAAACCTCACGGCGGCCAACTTTCGCAAGAGTATCGAATACGCCCGCCGCTCCGGCGCAGACCGCGTCTACCTCTGGGGCGCCGAATGGTGGCTCTTTCAACGCCAGCACTACGGCGACAGCAGCTGGTGGGAACTCGCCCGAGCGGCCATCGCGATCGGCCAGTAGACCAGCGCCAAGAGCGAGCGGCCACCCGCTATACTCGGCAAATTCCTCAAAGGTGCCCGCCGACATGATCAAACCCCTCACTCCGGAGACGCTCGTCTACGGGTTCACCCCCGCCAGCGACCCCCAGGTCGCCCCCGATGGCAAGCGAGTCGTCTACAATCTCGCCGCCGTTTCGAAAGAGACGAAGAAGACCTCCAACCAGATCTGGATCTGCGAGATCGACGGCGCGAACAAGCGCCGCCTTACGTTCTCCGGCGAACGCAATCGCGGGGCGCGCTGGTCGCCAGATGGCACGCACATCGCATTCGTTTCGGACCGGGTGCCGACGAACGGCATCTTTCAGATCGCCGTTGATGGCGGAGAGGCGCGCGAGGTGATGCGCCAGAACCAGCCGATCGGCGACCTCGCGTGGTCGCCGGACGGCGCCCGCATCGTCTTCACCTCCAGCTTCGATCCAGAAAACCCAGGCGGCGAAAAGCCGAAAGACGGCGTCGCCCCGCCGGTCCACGTCACCTCGCGCCTCGATTACAAGCAGGACAACCGGGGCTACCTCGGCCACGCCCGCATTCAGGTCTCTGTTGTTGAGGTCGCGACCGGCGACAAGCGCGCCCTCAGCTCGGAGTCCGTGGACCACGCATTTCCCGTGTGGTCGCCCGACGGTCAAACCGTCGCCGCTTCGCGCTTGACGGCCAACGGCATGCGCTCGCAGCTTGAGCTGATCCCGCTAAATGGCGACGAATCCACACTCATTGGCCCGGAGCTCGGCAACGTCGGCACCTGGGCGTTCTCGCCCGATGGCGCGCGAATCGTATTCACCGGTGACACGAAGCAGACGTCCCAGACCGATTTCTTCGTTTACACGTTAGCCACCATGGAGACGCGCCGCGTCACAACGGACCTTCAGTGCCTGCCCGCGGCGGGCTTCCCAACGCTCGAGCCGCCCTCGATGCCGGTCTGGCTGGACGATTCGCACGTGATGTTCCACGCCGTCCGCGCGGGCAGCGGCGGCATTTATGTTATCGACCTCGATTCTGGCGCCATCGAACAGTTGGAAGGCGGCAATTCGCTGCGCTCCGGCTTCAGCACCGATGGCAAGCACCGCTACGTCGCCCAGGGCATGGCCAGCCTCGACGCCGCTGGTGAACTGCTCGTCTTCGACCGAGAATATGGCCGATCTTCGCAGATCACCGAGTACGGCAATTCGGTGCTCTCCGAGTCGCCACCCGCTAAGTGGGAACGGTTCGACATCGGCCGCGGCGGTTACGTAATCGAGTCGTGGATGCTCTTCCCGCCTGGCTTCGACGCCTCCAGGCAATATCCGCTGGTGCTCGATATTCACGGAGGTCCCAACGGCTTCTACGGCTTCGGTTTCGTACCAATGCAGCAAGTGCTGGCCGCAAACGGCTTCATCGTGCTCTTCTGCAACCCGCGCGGCTCCAGTTCCTACGGGCGTGAATTCACCCAGCAGGTGACCGGTGATTGGGGCGGCGAAGACTATCTGGACATCATGGCCGTGATGGATGAGGCCGTGAAGCGTCCCTACGTGGATGCCGGCCGGCTCGGCATCTGGGGCTACAGCTACGGGGGCTACATGACTGCCTGGACGATTGGCCAGAACCACCGCTTCAAGGCCGCCGTCTGTGGCGCGCCCTGCTTCGACCTCGAATCGATGTTCGGCACCAGCGACATTTCGCACGAATTCGGCATGTTGCAGTGGGGCGGGCCGCCTCATCAAGCGCGCGAATGGTACGCCACCCACTCCCCCTCGCAGTTCGCCCACAACACCAAGACGCCCACGTTGATCATCCAGGGTGAAGCGGACAATCGCTGCCCGGTTGGCCAGAGCGAGCAGATGTTCGTCACGCTGAAGCAGTCCGGCTGCGAAGTGGAGATGGCCCGCTACCCCGGTGGCTCGCACCTATTTATGCGCGCTGGCCCGCCGGAGCACCGCGAGGACGTTCTTGGCCGTGTCCTCGCCTGGTTTCAAGCGCACCTGTAGGAGCAAGGGCCCGTCAGGCCAGGTTGTTCTCCCGCGGCCCTGTCGACATATCCACAAGCGTTAGTTGGTTGCCGAACGGGTCGAGCACAACAGCGCAATTGCCGATGGCGATCGGGAACGGCCCCGCGACCACCTCGCACCCGGCTGCTTTGAGCCGCGCCACTTCGACGATTACGTCATCCACCTTGTAGTTCACGTCCAGCTGCGGAATCTGCGGTTCGTTGTGGACCACCAATTCCGGCATCGACTCGCCGCGCGCTATCACCTCCGGGAAGCCGAGGCCGGCCATCTCGCCTGCCCTCCACAACGGCGTCAGGCCCATGACATCGCGGTAAAACGAGACCGCAGCGTCCACGTCCTGTACGCGCAGCATCACGCAGTCAACCTGTCGAAGCACGCTAAGCACGTCCCTGGGCGCGACTGAGCAACAGCCGCGCCGCCCGCTTCGCCGTGCTCTTCGGATCCACTTGCGGGCCCACGCAACCGGGGCAGCCTGCGCTGCATTCGCACGAAGTCGCCAGCGTCAAACACGCCTCTAGCAGGCTCTCGCGCACTTCGTATAATTTCTCCGCAAGGCCCACGCCCCCGGGCACGGAGTCGTACAAGAACACCGTGGGGAGCTGGTTGTATGGCGAACGCACATGCGTCTCCGAGCCGATGTCTCGCGCGTCGCAGAGGCAGTAGATGGGCGCCAGGTTGCGCGCCAGGTGAGCGATGCCATCGAGCCCCGTTGCCAGCTCTTCACGCCCAAGGCCCTCGATCGCCCGCTCGTCGAAGCTCAGCCAGTAGGCCGTCGTGTGCATGTTCGCCTCGGGGATGCCGATCTTCCCCCAGCCTACGTTCTCATGCGTGTGCAGCTTCACCTTTTTAAAGATGGTGGCCAGGAAAGTGATCGCCACTTCGCCCATCTCGTGCGTGCCGTGGGCGTGGCCGTCCTGTTCGAAGCTGTCCAGAACCTTCAGCTCCACCGCCAACTGAGCATCTGTATAGTAGTCCACCGCAACCGGCGTGACGTACGCCTTCTTGTCGTCCCAATCGAGGTACTCCACCTGGTACTGCTGCCCGCGATGGATGTAGATGGCGTCCTCGTGGATGAGCAGCGGGGCGCTCGGACGGTCGCACTCACCGATCACCTTCGGCACCGGCCCCTGCTCGATGATCACGAAATTATCCGTGCTTGCCGTCCGCAAGCTGACCTGTTCGGCCGGGTACGCCTCGCTCATCCAGTGGTAGCGCCCGCCGGAGCGTTGCAGCACGCCCTCCTCGTAGAGGATGTCCAGCAGTTCATCCGTATGCGCGCCGAACACCTCGTTCGCCAAGAACGGCAGTTCAAAGGCTGCGCACTTCAGGTGGCTGCCGAGGATGAACAGGTTGTCGGGATCGATTAGCCCGCGCTCCACGCTCCGTTCGAAGACGAAGTCCGGGTTCAAGGCCACGTATTGATCCAACGGGTTCGAAGACGCGATGAGCACCGAAAGCGACGCTTCGCGGCCCCGGCCAGCACGCCCAAACTGCTGCCACAGGCTGGCCAAGGAGCCCGGGTATCCCATCACCACGCTCGCGCCCATCCCGCCAATGTCGATGCCCAACTCCAGAGCGTTCGTCGCCACCACGCCGCGAATGCTGCCGTCGCGCAGCCCGCGCTCCACGTTGCGACGTTCGTTTGGCAAATAGCCGCCGCGGTAGCCAGTCACCCGCTCTGCGTCGCCGGGCTTGTTTCGGAGCGTCTCGCGCAGATACGTCAGCAGCAGTTCAACGCGCGTCCGGCTGGGCGCGAAGACGATCGTCTGGATGCCGGAACGTATCAACCTCGCCGCTACGTCTCGCGTCGATTTCAACGACGACTGGCGGATGCCCAGTTCGCGGTTCACCACCGGAGGATTGTGGATGACCACCACGCGTTCGCCCGCTGGCGCGCCGTTGTCATCCACGAGCGTGACGGCGTCGCCCACCAAGGCCGCCGCCAGTTCGGCGGGGTTGGCGATGGTCGCCGAACTGAGGATGAACGTCGGATCGCTGCCGTAAAACTGGCAGATGCGCCTCAACCGCCGCAACACGTTCGCCAGGTGGCTGCCAAACACCCCGCGGTAGGTGTGCAACTCATCGATGATCACGTAGTCGAGGCTTTCGAAGAGTTGCACCCACTTTGTGTGGTGCGGCAGTATGGCCGTGTGCAGCATGTCCGGGTTGGTCAGCACGATGTGCCCGGCCACCCGTACCGCCCGGCGAGCGTCCGCGGGCGTATCGCCGTCGTACGTGAACGTGCGGATCTCTTCGCCGATATCCGTGATCAGGCCGTGCAGTTCGTCCAGTTGGTCCTGCGCGAGCGCCTTCGTGGGGAACAGGTAGATGGCGCGCGTCGAGCTGTCTTTCAGGATCGCATCGAGGACCGGCGCGTTGTAGCAGAGGGTCTTTCCGCTTGCTGTGGGCGTTACCACCACCGCGTTGCGCCCATCCAGCGCGTGCCGGATAGCTTCCGCCTGGTGTGTGTAAGGCTGCTCGATGCCGCGCCGCTTGAGCGCCGCAATCAGCCGCGGGTCGAGTGAATCGGGCCATTGGCCGTAGCGCGGCGGGCGCTCCTCAATGCGCCGCACCACCGTGTGCGTCGGCTTAGCCTGCAATTCAGCGACGACCGCCTCGGCGATAATCGCCGGCGGCACCGGCCGCACCGCAGGCACGGGATAGGCGGGCGGCGGCTTAACCACGTGAATCAACCACGGCGAAGTGCTGCACGAAGCATGACGATTGGCCTCCGGATCCGCACAGATGTTCGCAAGTATGTGGAGGTATTACGCGCCGGTCAAGCGCACGCCCCGATTCCACCTCGGTAGATCAGGCGCCACCGCCGTATGCTAGCCCGAGTCCCGACGCAACGTCGCCAAGTCGCCGGTCCCGGGTCCACAACACACCGTCCTGACTGAGCGCGGTTGAAGCCAGCAGGTGGGCATCGATGTAGCCGATACCCCGGCCCATGAGGGATCGTGACTCGATGAGGGCGAGGATTTCGGAATCGCGCGCTACTGGGGCGCTCGGCAGACTCTTCAACATCAGCAGCACTTCCGCGCGGTTTCGGATGCTTCCGCACGCAACCTCTCCAACTACGAAAGGGTGGCTGAGCACCAGTCCTGATTCGAGCGCTTCGGCGAGCGCTGCATCGTTCGATCGGAGGTAGCCAACCCAAACAGACGAATCGACGAGGATCATGCCGGTCGGCTTCGCCTCCTTGGGATGTCTTCCAACTGCGGTTCAGTGCCGCCAAGCCGAGCGAGCCGCCTGGCGCTCTCCCGCTCAATCAGCGCGAGTAGGCCCGCTCGTAAGAGGGCGCTTCGTCCCTTCACGCCCGTAATCAGCTGTGCCCGCTCGATGAGTTCCTCGTCGAGATTCACTGTGGTGCGCATGACGCCTCCCGGTGGCTGCTCTCTATGCATCATATGATGCCTGAATTGATGCATCATTACAACCATCCAGTGACGGCCTTCGCGTCTCACCGGACTCAAGCCACCGCTGTCGCCTCAATCTCCAGCATGATGCTCGAGTCGAAAAGCCGCGTCACTCCCAGCAGCGTGGCGACCGGCGTGCATCCCGCCGCCGCGAAGAGAGGCACGATTTCCCCCGCCGCTCCCATAAACGCGTCCACATCGGTGGTGTAGAAGTTCAGCCGGACGACGTTGTCCGGAGTCATCCCCGCTGCCGTGAGCACGGCGTTCAAGTTCGCCCACGCCTGCTTGAACTGGCCCAACATGTCGCCGGGACTCAACACCGCCCCCTGCTCGTCCGTTGAAGTCTGCCCAGAGACGTAGAGGACACGCTGGCCGCCAGTGACTTCGATGGCCTCGTTGAGGTTGAAGCCGTTCAGCAGCCACTTTGCAGGGTTAATTGCCCGTTTTTCCATGTCAGATCACCTTTCAGCACACGTGTGGGCGCACAATATTCCCGTCTCGGACTTTTAGCAATGAATTGTCCCTGGCCCTACGTGATATGGCAGTCCTCGCCAAAAAGCCGCAGCCCGAACCCGGCGGCAATCGCGCGAGAAGCCGCGTTCTCCCACGTCGTGCTGTAGAGCGCCGCGAGGCCCGACTCCATGACCTCGGTAGCCCACGCCGCCACAACGCGCCGCCCAAACCCGCGCCGCCGATAGTCGGGCGCGGTACTTACGCCTGCGGCCGCCGCCCCTTCGGATAACCGCGAACTGTGGCAGAGGGCAACGATCGAACCGTCCGCCTCCATCCCAAAGCACGGCTGCTGGGAGTCCTCGAGGCCTTCGGTCCAACCCATTTCGCGCAATTGTGGATGGAAGCGCGCCAGGTCGGAGGGCCCGAGCCGCACCGTGCCTACGCCCGGTTCAGGCGTGGATGGGAAAACGAATGCTGGCCCGCGGTGGATCGACGTGACCGGCAAGTCGCGCCCAAGGATGGCTAGTGCTTCGGCAAAGCAACGGGCTCGTCCTCCAACCCCGCGGGGGCCGGCTCGGCCCCCAGTAGTGCCGTCAGAGCTTTTGCCTGCTCGCTCGGCAGGTCGTGGCGAAGGCGCCAAACGTTGCCTTCCACCGTCCGCCCGAGGAACAGTCGCGGCGCTGTGAACGGCGGCGCTTCGTTGGTGCTGAGCAGCCTTCCTTCGCCATCAAGGCGGAAAAGGTTCTGCACTTGCAGGTACATCAATTCGAGGTCGCTGGTGGATGGGGACATGAAAGTGACTTGTAACACATTCCGGGCGTTCGGATGTGTTATAACCTGAACCGCCGTTCATTCAGGCTTTTGGAGGCTCCTTCCATGTTCGACGCGATCATCGTTGGCGCGCGCTGCGCCGGCTCCCCCACCGGCATGCTGTTGGCGCGCAACGGCCACAAGGTGCTGGTGCTTGATAAGGCCACGTTTCCGAGCGACACGCTCTCGACCCACTTCCTCACTTCTGAGGCCGTGAAGTCGCTCGCCGATTGGGGCCTGCTAGACCGCGTGATGACCACCGGCTGCCCGCCAATCACGGAAATGAGCATCTCCTGGGGCGGCATCGTGATGCCCAGCATCACTGATCCAGGCTACACGCCAATTTGCCCTCGGCGCACGGTGCTCGACGCGATCCTCGTCGAAGCGGCGCGGGAAGCCGGTGCAGAGGTGCGCGAAGGGTTCAGCTTCGATGAACTACTCGTTGAGAATGGTGCGGTCGTTGGCATTCGCGGGCACAACCGCGATGGTGAGCAGGTAGAAGAGCGCGCCCACATCGTCGTCGGTGCGGACGGCAAGCATTCACGAGTGGCTGAGAAAGTAGGAGCGGCCCAGTACAACTTTTTCCCAAGCGCCACCTGCGGTTACTACTCCTACTGGTCCGATTTCGACGGGCCGGGCACCGAGGTCTACGTCCAGGACGGCTTTGGCATCTTTTCGTTTAAGACGAACGACGGGCTGACCTGCGCGGGCATCGAATGGCCCAAGGCGGAGTTCGCAAGCGCGCGCAAGGATATCGAAGCGGCCGTGATGGCGACCTTCGATAAGATTCCCGGGATGGGGGATCGCGCGCGGAAAGCGAAACGCGTGGACAAGTACTACGGCAGCGCAGGCGACGATAGCTACTATCGGAAGCCGTATGGCCCCGGCTGGGCTTTAGCCGGCGATTCCGGCTACCTCAAGGACCCGCTGATGGGCCAGGGCATTACTGATGCCTTCCGCGACGCCGCCGTGCTCTCCGCCGCGGTCGATGCTGGCTTGAAGGGCGTCCAGCCGATGCAAGAGGCGCTCGAAGGCTACGAAAAGACCCGCAACGAGGCGACCGCGATGATCTACCAGCTCACCAACCTCGTCACTGGCGAACTGAACCCACAGCCTGAAGTGATTCGGATGATCGCGCTCCAGATGCAGGCGATGGCAGCCGGGGCGCCCGCCTGAGGTTCGACAAAGCGCGAGACCGCGGCAGACAATGGGCGCTATGCCTCGTCCACGCTGCCTCTGGTGCACTGAGCCCCCGTTCGAAGACACAGCCGTCTTGAAATGGCGCGGCGAAGAGCGCGAGCGCCTCACCGTTCCGCTCTGCCGCAAGCACCTCGGCCGCCTCAAAGAGGCTGGCCCCAAAGGCAAAGAGACCAAGGGCTGGTTCTACAAAGTCGGCTGGTGGTAAGCCGCCAGTTCGTCGCTTGGCCCTATGCGCGCCTCCCCTACGCTTAGCGCAATGGCTCGTATGCGCCCCAAGCCCAACTCCACTCCCGATGACATCGCCTTCGGCATCAACCCCTGCGCGATGGCCATCGAGACGGGCAACGTGCGCAGCCTCCTCTTCCTCCGCGACACGAAAAACGAGCGTGTCATGAACCTCGTCCATAAGGCACGCGCGCTCAACATCCCTACCGCTGACGCCGACGTCTTTCGTCTCGACGAACTGACCGCCGACGGAGTCCACCAGGGAGTCCTCGTGCGCCTTCGCGCCATGGAGCCAGTGGACCTCGCGGCTGTTGCGAAAGTCGCCAGCGGCGCGTCACTCGTCGTCCTTTTGGACCGCGTGACCGACCCTCAGAATCTTGGTGCGGTCTTGCGAGCCTCCGTCGCCGTGGGCGTCGACGCAGTCGTCCTGCCGCGCCGGCGGGGCGCGCTGCTCACGCCGGGCGTGCACCGCGCCAGCGCGGGCATCAGCTTCATCGCCCCCGTCGCCGCGCCCCAAAATCTTGCACTGGCCATCAAGACGCTGAAGGAATCGAACTACTGGGTGGTTGCCGCGGACGCGGGCGAAGGCTCGCAACCGGCCACCTCGTTCGATTGGCCGCAGAAGACGGCCCTGATCATGGGCAGCGAGGGCGAAGGCGTAGCCCACCTCCTCCGCCGCGAAAGCGACTTCGTAGTCGCGCTGCCGATGGACCCCCGCGTCGAGTCCCTCAATGTGGCGGTCGCCTGCGGCGCGCTCTCCTACCTCTGGCGCCGCCAATGGCCGGCCGGTGGGACGCAGGTTTCCCCTGCCGAACTAAGCACGAAGCACTAACCACTTGTAACCTGAATACGTGCCCATCGATATCCCCGAACACGTGACGATTCACCGTCGCGACGGCCGCCGCGAGGTGTTGCTGCACCGTTCGATGGCCGTCATCGCGGATGACAAGATCGAGATCAAGAGCGCGCGCGGCACCGTCATCCTTCCGATCATCGGGCTGCTGCTGGCAGCCGGCTCAGTCACCTGGATGGCCTTGGCGGGCAGTTCGTTGCCGTTCTGGGC
>JBBQGT010000088.1:0-14431 GCA_038323265.1 Tepidiformales bacterium | reverse complement strand
CAAAGCCACCCGGAAAGACAGCGATCCTCATTCATCCTCCTGTGCGGCGTAGAGCGCGATGGCACTATCGCCGTAGACACGCCGCTCTACCAGGCGTAAGCCTGCCGGGCGTTCCGGCGGATTGTAGCGACTTCCGTGCTCGTAGACGACTGTACCTTCCGGAGCGAGGCGCGCTGCCAACAGCCCGAGCGTGTCTTCCGCCGTATTCAGCGCGTAAGGCGGGTCCATCAGGATCAGGTCGAAGGTAGCCTGGATGCCGGACAACGCCGCTGGGAGCCGGCCTCTCAGCACTTCTGCGCGCTCGCCAAAGCCCGCCCGCGAAAGGCTTTGCAGGATGGCCTGGCAGGCCGCTGGTTCTGCTTCGATGAACAGTCCACGCGCGGCCCCGCGACTCAACGCCTCGATCCCCAACGCTCCCGTTCCGGCGTACACATCCAGCACGTTCGCGCCTTCAACCCGGTCGCCAAGGATGTTGAAAATCGCCTCGCGCACCATTCCAGAAGTCGGCCGCAGCCGCACTCCGCGAGGCTCCGTGAGCGGTAGCCCCCGTGCAGTACCGCCGGCGATGCGAAGTCTGGTGCTTGCCAATGTCAGCCCACCGGCGTCACGCCAGCCGCTGGCGTGCCTGATGCTGGCGTCTTGGCGTCCCGCGCGATCACGTTGACGTCCGCTTTGTTTTCGAACTGCGCTACACCGTCGCTCAGCCGCAGGAAGATGGTGTAGGTGCCCGCCTCGGCTGGTGTCACCCAGTGCGCGAAACCCTTGCCGGTGTCTTCTAGTGGCCCTTTGCTTGCGCGCCAGGCGGGCTGCAAATCATCGGGGTTCGGCTGCAGAAGCTGAGGCTGCCCGGTGGTGATGTATGTCACAAGCGCCGGCCAGATGTTGCCGAGGAACGGGTTGTCGCTGGCGTCTTCAACCGCCACACCGCCCAGTTTGTTCTGCGAAATGAATTCCAGTTTGAAGCCAATGCTGAAAACGTTCTCCAGCCAGATGGTGCGCGCGCCCGCGCCGCTCGATTCCTTGTAAGTGAACGCCACGCACGCAACTTCCGGCACCCAGCGAATGCCGCTCAGGTTCTCCGTCCGGTCAATATTCACGCCGTAGACATCAACGTTGCTGCTCGTTTGCACGGTCTCGCCGCGAATGGCCAACTTGGTCGCGAGGCTCATCGCGTCCGTGATGCGCATCGTACTGATGCCGTTGGCGCCTTTCTCCGTGGCATAGGGGCTCACCGTCAGCACCAGTTTCGCTGGTGGGACTACCTGCGTGAGGCGCTGGAGGATTGCTGGCATTGCCAAACGGTAGGTGTCCTGATCGCGATATGGGGCCAGCTTCACCAGGTCCGCGGCTTTGCCCAGCTCTGCGTAGTCGTAACCACCTTCGTCAATCCGATCAGCGACCTTCAGAGGCGTCGGCACAGTGAGTGTCAGCCGCTTATTCTGCGCGTGCAGCGAAGCAGCCAGTTCCGTCACAAACAACGAGTATGAGTTGCGCTCGTTGACGGTGAGGTCGAGGTAGGCGATATCGATGCCCTTGAGGTTGCCCTCCGCCACCAACTTGGTGATCTGTTGGACGTGGTTAGAGCGGCTCTGAGCGTTCGCCAGGATGCCTTGCACGATTGCCACCGCACCCTTTGTGCTCCCGCTGGCCGCAACCACCGGGTACCAGTCGTACCTCGCGTTGGGCGGCTGTTTCGAGACTTCGCCCGCGACTCCGCCATCGGCGGCGGGAGTGAAATCGAGCGTATGCACCAACGTCACCCGGCTCGCTGCGTCTGGGTGAAGGCTGGCATTGTGCCCCAGGTAGGCCACCACCTGGCCCCCCGGGCTGCTTCTCCGCAGCACGGCCATCAGCTTCGGCGCGTCCGTCAGCGTCGCAGATACCTGCTTGCCCTGGTTGTCGAGCACCGCCGCCGTAATCGGGTCCCACGCTTTCGTCTCTTCGCTGTACCGGTAAAAGCTCAGGCTGCTGCTGTCGTTCGTCGGCTTCGTCAGCGGAAGCTGAACACGCAAGTCGAACGCTGTGCCCGCTTGCACGGTGCTCGTCGCTTTCGCCGAGTATTCGTAGATCTCGGTGACCAGTTCGTAGCCGTCAGGCGCCGCGATCGATTTGCCGGAGGCGCAGTACGCCTTGCTGCAGCCGTCGTCGCCGCACGCCTTGGTGAAGAGGAAATACGCCAGCGCGAGCGTGCCCAGGACGATTAAGCCGAGGACAAGCAGTTGCCGATAGCCGCCGCCGCGCCGGCCATCGTAAATCCCCCGCGAGTTGTTTCCCCACGGGAGTTGGCCCCCTCGACGCGTCATTCGGTGCTCGTCGCCTTTGTTCTCAATCTGTCGCTAACTGCGCCGTGCAAGTCGCACCTCAAGCTCGATTATCCGGCCATTGCGGTTGAGGACAACCTTCGCCGTTTGGCCCGGCTCGAAGACCATCAGTGCGTTCAGCAGCGGCGTCTCTCGGTTGACGGCGGTGTCTCCGACCTTCGTGATGATATCTCCAACCTGGATCCCACCGGCCGCACCCGGCCCTTCGGCAACGATCGCTGTCACCAGCGCGCCTTCGCTTAAAGCCAGCCGCGGCGCTCTCGCCAGCACCTCATCGGTAATGTCCACGTTGTCCAGCCCAAGCGACGGGCGTGGATAAGCCCCGCCTTCCGCGATGATCCGGTTCACAATCCCCATTAGCCGGTTGCTGGGCAACGCAAAGGCGATCCCTTCCACCGAAGCCCCTGTCCGCGATTGGCGAAGGACGGCGGTAGGCATGCCGATGAACTGCCCCTTGAGGTTTAAGAGCGCCCCTCCGCTGTTGCCGTTATTCACCGCCGCGTCCGTCTGCAAAAGGTCATCCTGGCGCACGGAATCGAACGTTCGGCGCCTACCCAGACCAGAGATGACGCCAACACTGACCGTGCCATCGAACTCCGCCAACGGGTTGCCGATCGCCACCACGCTGTCGCCAAGGTGAAGCGCCGATGAGTCGCCGATTTCGACCGTCGTCAGTTTGCCGGGACTGATCTGCAGCACCGCTACGTCCGTAAAGGGGTAGTCGTGTCCGATGAGGATCGCTGGCCGCTCGGTGCCATCGCCGAGGACGACCTTGAGCGAGTCGGTATTCAGCACCACATGTGCGTTGGTGATCACGTGGCCCTCCTGGTCGATAATCACCCCGCTGCCAATGTCATGCTCTGTGCCGCCCGCCGCCCTTTTACTGCTGTCTACCCGCACAACTCCAGGCCGCGCCCTGGCGGCGACATCTGTGATCGCGCTCGTCTGTTCCACCGAGAGCGTTGTGCCAGCGGCAGCCGCGCCGTGCGCTGGGTTCGAATCGCCACTCTCGCCGAAGCGCGAGACGACGACGCCAGAAACCAATCCACCGACCAGTGCGGCGACTCCCGCCACCATTACCAGCACACCGAGGGGCGACAAGGATTTCTCCGCTGACTGGACGATTGGCGAAGGCGGCGGGGACAAGGGAGGTGAAAGCGACGGCGCATCGCGAGCGGGTCCGGCTGGTGGCCGCCAGTCGAGACCATCGACAGCGCGGCGTTCACGTTGCTCGCCGTCGTCCCCGGTGGCCTGCACGATCTGATTTCTCCTTGGGCGCCCGTTGCCGCTCGCACTGGCTGACGGCTATACTTCAGAGGACTGAGGCGTTTCGGCCTCGGTCTCTTTTTTGCCCTCGACAATTTCACACAGGTTACGACATGTCCGACAAACTGGTGCCACTCACGCGTGAAGGAAAAGCAAAGCTCGAGGCTGACCTCGAGGAACACCGCGCGCAGCGCCGGGTCATTGCTGAGCGCATCCACAACGCTCAGGAGCAGGGCACGAGCCAGAACGACGCCGAATACGACGACGCGAAGCTCGAGCAGGGCATGATCGAAGGCCGCATCCTGGAGATCGAAGACGTGCTCCGCCGCTCCACAATCATCGACGAAGCGGGCGCTCGCAAGTCTGGGCGAGTGATGATCGGCAGCAACGTCGAAGTCGTCCAGGACGGCAAAACCCGCCACTATCAGATCGTCGGTGCGCCGGAAGCGGACCCCGTGAACGGCAAAATCTCGAACGAATCCCCGGTAGGTTCCTCGCTCCTTGGGCGCGAGGTTGGCGCCACCGTGGAGGTGTTGGCTCCCAAGGGCGTGATTAAGGTCAAGGTCGTTAAGATCGACTGAGCGCGGCCAGGCGGGGTTTGAACCATCCAGCGAGCCGCCTTCGGGCGGCTTTCGCGTATCTCCCACGTCCTACAAGGGGGCTTCTATGGACGAACTGATGGCCCAGCGGCTGGCCAAGCTCGACGCTCTCCGCGCCGCGGGCATGGATCCATTCCCTCCCCGGGCAGCGCGTACCCACACCGCGGCCGAGGTCACCGCGCTGGTTGAGTCGCTACCGGAGGACGCCCACGATGCTCCAGCCGACCCGGTGGACATTGCCGGCCGCGTCGTCGGGCGCCGCGATATGGGCAAGGCAACGTTTATCGACCTTCAGGATGGATCCGGACGGATCCAGGTTCTGCTTCGCCAAAACCAGCTGTCCGAGGGTCAATACGATGCCCTCCGCCTCATCGACCTTGGCGACTTCATCGGCGTCCACGGCACACCCATGCGCACGCGCACCGGACAACCTACCGTAGGCGCCACAGCCTGGACGATGCTCGCCAAGGCCCTCCATTCGCCGCCCGAAAAGTTCCACGGACTGGCCGATGTGGAGTTGCGCCAGCGCCGCCGCTACCTCGACCTGATGGCCAACGAAGAGACGCGCACTGTCTTTACCATCCGGAGCAGGGCGGTCGCCGCCATCCGTCGCTTCCTCGATACACGTGGATTCCTCGAAGTGGAGACGCCAATCCTTCATCAGTCCGAAAGCGGCGCCGCTGCCCGGCCATTCACGACCCACTTCAACGCCCTGGACGAAGACCGCGTGCTGCGCATCAGCCTCGAACTCCACCTCAAGCGGCTGATCATCGGCGGATTCGAGCGCGTTTACGAAATCGGGCGCAACTTCCGCAACGAAGGGATGAGCTTCAAACACAACCCTGAGTTCACGATGATCGAAACGTATGAGGCGTACGCTGACTACAACGACGTCGCGCGGATGGTCGAGGAGATGGTCAGCTCGGTCGCGCTGGAAGTGTTGGGCGCCACCCAGATCACCTTCCGGGAGCAGGCGATCGACCTCGCCCCGCCGTGGCGTCGCGTCACCTTCCTCGATGCGATGCGCGAGTACGGTGGGCCCGACCTCGACGAGTTCACGACCGCCGAGGCTCTCCGCGCGGAATTGCGCCGCCGCGGAGTGCAGGTCGCCGACACCGCTGGCTACGGCAAACTGGCGGACGAAGCGATGTCCACCTACATCGAGCCGAACCTCATCCAGCCAACGTTCCTTTTGGACTACCCGGTGGAGCTTTCGCCGCTCGCAAAACGCCACCCCACAAACCCGAGGCTGGTTGAACGCTTCGAATGCTTCATGGCAGGTTTCGAATTCGGCAACGCCTACACGGAACTCAACGACCCGATCGAACAGCGCATGCGCTTCGACGAACAGCTTGCGTTACAAGCCGCCGGCGATGACGAGGTGGAGCTGCTGGACGATGACTTCCTCTTCGCCCTCGAGCACGGCATGCCCCCTACGGGCGGCTTCGGCATGGGCATCGACCGGCTGATCATGATGCTCGCCGGTCAGAACTCGATCCGCGACGTCATTCTGTTTCCTCCACATAAGTCACTCAAACCGTGAGCGATTCCCAGCAGCCTCCCGAATCCTTCGAGCGCCATCACACGGCAAGCGCCTACATCGTCTCGCGAGGCCGCACCTTGCTGCTTTGGCACCACAAGTTGGAGATGTGGCTGCCACCCGGCGGTCACCTCGAGCCAAACGAGGACCCGGTCCAGGCAGCGATCCGCGAGGCGTTGGAAGAGAGCGGCCTGGCCGTACGCGTCATCCCGCCGAGTGGCCTCCTAATCTGCGCCGGGCCTACCGTGCTCCCGCCGCCCGCCGTCATCCTCGTGGAGGACATCGTCCGCGCCGACCAGCCGTTCCACCAGCACATCGATCACGTTTACTTCACGGCGCCTGTCGCTCCAGTGGACTTCGCCACTCCCATCCCCCACGGCGAACATCGCTGGGTGGCGGCTGGAGAGTTGAGCGGCGCGTTTTCGCTGCCTGCTCCCGATGGTACGCTCAGGTCAGTTGCCGAGGACGTCCGCCTCCTTGGCCTTCGTGCACTGGCCGCAGCAGCGGCGTTGGAGCCGTGAAAGCATGCTGAGCATCCAGTTCATCCGCGAGAACACCGAACGCGTGAAACGCGACCTCGCCCTTCGCAACACGACCGCCCCGATCGAGCGCATCCTCCAGCTGGACGAGCAGCGCCGCGATCTGCTCCAACAGGTGGAGCAATTGCGCAGCAAGCGCAACACCGTGAGCAAGGCCATCGGCGCCGCCAAAGAGTCCGGCGACCGCGAGCAGCGGATCATGGAGATGCGCCTCGTAGGCGACGAGATCGACCGGCTGGATGCGGTTCTGAAAAAGGTGGAGACGGAGCTACAGGCCCACCTCTACGAGGTGCCGAACATTCTCGATCCATCCGTGCCGCCCGGTTTCGACGAAGACTCGAACGTCGTCGTTGAGACCTGCGGAGAGAAGCCGAGGTTCGGCTTTCAGCCGAAACCCCACTGGGAGTTGGCCGAAGTCAACGGCGGAATAGATTTCGCACGCGGCGTGAAGATGGCCGGTTCGCGCTTCTTCGTGTTGAACGGACCGACCGCGCGGCTGCATCGAGCGCTGACGCAGTGGATGCTGAACTCGCACATCGATGCCGGTTTCGAGGAGCGCTACGTCCCCTACATGCTCAGTGAGGCGTCGTTCTATGCCGCCGGGCAGCTGCCAAAGTTCCGCGAAAATCTCTACCGCGACGCTGAGGAAGACTACTATTTCATCCCGACCGCCGAAGTCGCGCTGGTGAACCTCTACAGGGATGAGATCCTCCCGGCGGAGTCGTTGCCCAAGCGCCTGGTCGCGCACACCCCCTGCTTTCGCCGGGAGAAGGTGAGCGCCGGACGTGAGGTGCGCGGGATCAAGCGCGTGTTCCAGTTCGAGAAAGTCGAAATGTTCGTGTACTGCGAGCCCGAGCAAAGTGAAGCCGAACTTGAGCAACTCATTCTGCGTGCACGGTCGATCCCTGAGGCTCTGAACCTGCCATACCGCGTCGTGCAGCTCTGCAGCGGAGACATCGGTTTCAACGCGACGAAGACTTTCGATATCGAGATCTACGCCCCCGGCGTGGATGAGTGGATCGAAGTCAGTTCGGTTTCCAACTGCCTGGACTTCCAGGCGCGCCGGGCGAACATCCGCTACCGGCCCGCGCTCGACGCCCCGATCAGGCGGCCGCACATGCTCAACGGCTCCGGCCTCGCCCCCGGTCGTACGCTCATCGCAGTGATGGAGAATTACCAGCAGGAAGACGGCTCCATCGTGGTACCGGCCGTTCTACAACCCTACATGGGGATGGATGTGATTCCCGCTTCCTGAATGCCCCTCACGCTTAGCGTTCGCCAACGAAAGAGGCCCCGGAATGCTCCGAGGCCTCTTTGCATTTCAGTTGGCGCCAGCTACTTCTTGGCCGCGTCGTTGATCGCCACGGCAGCCTTGCTCGGACGATCCAGGATCTCGTCAATCAGGCCGTACGCCAGGGCATCTGGCGGCGCCAGCCAGAAGTCGCGGTCCGTATCGTGCTCGATCTTCTCCATCTCCTGGCCGGTTGTCGTCTGGATGATGCCCCGCAGCACCTTCTGCAAACGAATGGTCTCCCTTGCCTGGATTTCGATGTCCCGCGCCTGCCCCTGGGCCCCGCCCAATACCTGGTGCAGGTGGATGGTGGCGTTCGGGAGTGCGAACCGCTTGCCCTTGGCGCCGGAAGTGAGCAGCACCGTCCCCATGCTCGCCGCCAGCCCAATGCAGACTGTCGATACCTTCGGACGGATGAGGTTCATTGTGTCGTAGATCGCCAGCCCGGCTGTGACGCTGCCGCCAGGGCAGTTGATGTACATCATGATGTCCTTCTCGTCGTCTTCGCGGGCGAGATAAAGCAGTTGGGCGATGATGATGTTCGCGATCATCGCGTCGATTGGCGTGCCGAGAAAGACGATCCGCTCCTTGAGCAGCAACGAATAGATGTCGTAGGCCCGTTCGCGGCGTCCGTCGGATTCGATGACAAAGGGCATGATGTCCATGGCGCGGTCGATTTCGTTCAGGGGAGGCCTCCAACCAGATTCAGAACTTCCAGTGTGCGGTCTGAGCGTCCCATCACGCAAAGCCACGACAGTCCTGCTCTCACCCCGCTCACCTTCGCGCCCTCCCGCTCAATCGCGTGGATGACACGCTGTTCGGCGGACTGGCGGGTCGCGTCCTTCGAGGTTCCAGTGGATACGCAAACTTTGCGACTCCTGGGCGCCCTATACTTGGCCACACACTTTCCTGGGAGTTATCGATGAAACACGTTCGCCTGGGCCGCACTGGCCTACAGGTATCACGACTCTGCCTCGGCACCATGACCTTCGGGTTGCAATGCGATGAGAAGACCTCCGTTTCGATCATGGATCGCGCCTCGGACGGCGGCATCACCTTCTTCGATACCGCCGACGTTTATCCGCTGGGCGGGACAGGCGACACGGTTGGCCGCACGGAGGAGATCGTCGGGCGCTGGCTGAAGGGCCGCCGAACGGGCATCGTGCTGGCCACCAAGTGCTTCGGCCGCAGCGGGCCGGCGCGCTGGGACCAGGGCAATTCGCGCAAGCACATCCTGGACGCCGTCGATGAGTCTTTGCGGCGCCTTCAGACCGATTACATCGACCTCTACCAGCTGCACGGTCCAGACGCCGAAACACCGATCGACGAAACGCTGCGGGCGCTCGAGGACGTGGTGCGCGCTGGCAAGGTGCGTTACGTGGGCTGCTCGAACTTCATGGCCTATCAAGTCGCGCGCGCAATTGGCCGAAGCGAAGCGATGGGCGTAGTGCGGTTCGATTCCGTTCAGCCGCGCTACAACATGCTCTTCCGCGAGATCGAACGCGAACTGCTCCCGCTGTGCGCCGAGGAGGGCATCGGCGTCATTCCCTACAACCCCATCGCCGGTGGCTTGCTGAGCGGCAAGCATAATCCCAACGCCGGGCCGGAAGAGGGCTCACGCTTCACGCTGGGCACGGCGGCGCAGCGCTACCAGGACCGCTACTGGCACGAGGGCATGTTCGAGACGGTCGACCAGCTGCGCCCGATGGCCGCCGATGCCGGCATGACGCTCCCTCAGATGGCCGTGGCGTGGGTGTTGGCGAACCCGGCAATCACCTCGCCAATCATCGGCGCCAGCCGCCCTGAGCAGCTCGACGACACGCTGAAAGCAGCGGAAACTCCGCTCTCGGCGGAGTTGAAGCAGCGATTGGACGACCTGACCGCCGTGTATCGGCGCGGAGACGCTGGCCGGTGACGTCCGAGCTCGCCGAACTGCTGGGCATCGCCCGCCGGGCGGCAGAGATCGCCCGCGACCTGATCATGCCGCTCTACGAATCCGGCACCTCTGTGGAGCTGAAAGAAGACCGCACTCCGGTGACCGCCGCGGACCGCGGTGCGGAAGAGGCAATCCGGGCCTTCCTCCAACGAGAGTGCCCGGGTCACGGCATCCTTGGCGAGGAGTTCGCTGAAACGCCTGGCGACGGGCGCCACCGCTGGATCCTGGACCCAATCGACGGGACGAAGTCGTTCATTCATCACGTGCCGTTATTTGGCACACTGATCGCGCTGGAGCGCGATGGAGTGCCGGTGGTGGGCGTCATCGCCTGTCATGCGGCGGGCGAGACGGTGTACGCAGCCCAGGGTCTCGGAGCGTCTCTCAACGGCGAACCGTGCCACGTCTCTCAGAACGCTGATCTCGCAACGGCGACGGTTTCGATGACGAGCTACGCGCGCATGTCCCGGCTCTACCCGGCAGGTTTTCGCGCGCTGCTGGATGGCACTGGCCTGGCCCGCGCCTGGGGTGACTGCTACGGCTACCTCATGGTCGCCACGGGCCGCGCCGAGGTGATGATCGACCCTGAAATGAGCATCTGGGACGCCGCCGCGCTGTACCCCGTAATCACCGAGGCCGGCGGCCGGATGACGACGTGGGCGGGAGAGGACCGCGTGGGCGATAGCGTGGTGGCGACCAACGGCCTGTTGCACGATGCGGTGCTCAAAGCGCTGCACGCCGATACAGTTCACCGCTGACGAAAGGCAACGAAAAGGCGCGGTGTGCGGCCGCGCCTTTTCTACGTGCTCGGGTTCAAACCGCTTGAGGCTAGGCCTTACCGATTTTGAACATCTTTGTGCCGCACGTGGGGCACTTGCCCTCAGTTGCAGGCTTGCCGTTCTTCATCGTGATCGGGGTGGCATTGGACATCTCCCGCTTGACGCGGCACTTGAGGCAATAGGCTTCCATAGAGTCTCCCTCCATTCGCGCCCTGTTGGAGCAGGACGGCTGGGCGGCGGTGGAATTGTTATAGAGAGTAGGCGGTTACGCACTCTCTTCCGACGCCTCTGGCATGATTGAACGGTCAAGGGCGCGTGTCAAGAGCAAAATCGAACCTGTAAGCTACATAACTACCTGTTTCAACCATCTTTTGCCAGATTCAGCAGTTTCAAGGCTCGAATCTGCCCCGTTGGTAGCACCGAGCCGACTCCGGCGAAGCTGCCAGACGTGTCGTAGATTCGCGCCACGTCCGCCTCCGCGAACGCCGGATCCAGCGAGTGGACGAGCGCTCCCAGGCGCAACAAAACCGCTTGCGGTGCGCCAATCACCGCCGCCTCGAGGTCCGTGACGCCCTCATCCGGCTGCAGCAGCAACTCTGGCAGCGATCCGTCCGCGACGGCGGCAGGCAGCGCTTCGAGCGTGATGGCGTCTCGTGTCGTGAAGTCGCCGACGGCCGTGCGGCGGAGCACCGACAGATGGGCCCCACAGCCGAGCATTTCGCCGATGTCGCGCGCGATGCTGCGAATGTAGGTACCCGGGCCGCAGTGCGCTTCGATCTTCAGGCGGTCCGGGGCAACCAGCGTTAGCCGCAGTTCGGTGACTGCAACGGCGCGGGAGGGAATCTCAATCGTTTCGCCCGCCCTTGCCCTGGCGTACGAGCGCTTGCCATCGATTTTGATGGCGCTGTACGCCGGTGGGCGCTGGCGGAGTTCGCCGGTGAAGGCGCGTTCCAGGCGACCAAGGTCCTGCTCAGTGAGCGGCGGCACGCCCGCGCGCGCCAGCACGTCGCCTTCGGCATCATCAGTATCCGTGGTCACGCCGAGCGTGATCTCTCCCTCGTAGCGCTTGGTGTGGCGGGTCATGTATTCCACCAGCCGCGTCGCCTGGCCAAGGCAGAGCACCAGGACGCCGGTCGCCATCGGGTCGAGGGTGCCGGTGTGCCCGATGCGCCGTTGGCGGGTGATCCCCCGTGCCTTCGCCACCACGTCGTGGCTCGTCCAGCCCGCGGGCTTGTCGATGACGAGGATGCCGTCCAGGCCGGACGAGGCAGCTGCCACGCTAGCTTGCGTCGTCTTCGGCGCTGGGGGGCTCATCCAGAGGGTGCGCCGGGTCGTGGGCCACCTTATTGATCAGCGAGGCCAGCCGCGCTCCCCGCTCGATTGATGGGTCGAAGCGGAACACGAGCTCGGGCACGTTGCGCATCTTCAGGCGGTGCATCAGTTCTCGGTGCATGAAGTGCGCCGAACTTTCGAGGCCTTTGAGCGCGCCGGTCCGTTCGTCTTCATTCCCCAGGTGGGACACGTAGACGACGGCCCTCCGCAGGTCCGGCGAGACCTGCACCTCGGTGATCGAGATCAGGCCGCGGCTGACGCGCGGGTCTTTCACTTCGCGAAGGATCAGCTGGCTGAGCTCTTCGCGCAGCAGTTCATTAACGCGGGCGGTCCGCATGCTCATGAGTCGCTCCGGGCCGAATCGGCAAGCTAATTAGTGCGCTCTTCATGGAAGAACTCGACGACGTCGCCCTCAACGAATTTATCGAAGCCGCCGATGACGATGCCACACTCGTAGCCGGCCGCCACTTCGCGGACGTCGTCCGCGAAGCGCTTCAGGCCCTCGCAGCGGCCCTTCCCGATCTCGGTCCCCTTTCGCAGAATGCGGACCGTGGATCCGCGCTTCAGCGTGCCGTCCAGCACAAAGCTGCCGGCGATTCCGCCAAGGCGGCTGGACTTGAAGATCTGCCGCACTTCGGCGTGGCCGTCCACCACCTGTGCGTAGGTCGGCTCGTACATGCCGGCGAGCGCTTTTTCAATCTCTTCGATCGCTTGGTAGATGATCGTGTAGGGACGGATCTCAACGCCGGTTGCATCGGCGCGCTTGCGGGCCGATGGGTCAATTTTGATGTTGAAGGCGATGATGATCCCGTTCGAGGCCTCCGCCAGCATCACGTCCGAATCACTCACCGGGCCGGTGGCGGCGTGGATGACCTTCACCTTGACTTCCGAGGTGCCGAGACGTTCAAGGGCGCCCTTGACGGCTTCAGCGCTGCCTCGCACGTCAGCCTTGAGGATCAGGATCAGCTCCTTGAGCTTGCCCGCGCTGATCTCGTTGAAAAGCGTGTCCAAGTTGACGTGGGCATGGTCAGTCTGCTCATCAGCTTCTCGGCCGCGGCGGCGACCTTCGACGATCGTCCGCGCCTCGCGTTCGTCGGCGACCACACGTACTCGCTCGCCCGCTTCCGGGACCTGCTCCAGGCCCATGATGACTGCCGGGAACGCTGGGCCTGCTTCCTTGATGCGCTCTCCCCGGTCGTTGAACATCGCCTTCACTTTGCCGCTGGTTTCACCGACGACGAGCGCATCTCCCTGGCGGAGGGTGCCGTTCTTGACGAGCACCGTGGCAATTGGGCCGCGAGAGGGGTCGAGCTCGGCTTCGACAACCACGGCGACGCCAGGACGGTTCGGATTGGCTTTTAGTTCCGAGATCTCGGCGACGAGGTTGATCGACTCCAGCAGGTCGTCGATACCTGTGCCCTTGAGTGCGGACACGGGCACCGCCACGACGTCGCCACCGTAGTCTTCGACGACGAGGCTGTGCTCCGTGAGTTGCTGCTTCACGCGGTCCGGGTTCGCACCCGGCAGGTCACTCTTGTTGATTGCCACGATGATCGGCACGCCCGCCGCCTTCGCGTGGTTGATCGCCTCGATGGTCTGCGGCATGACCCCGTCGTCGGCTGCGACCACCAGCACCGCGATGTCCGTGACTTGGGCACCGCGGGCGCGCATCGCCGTAAAGGCGGCGTGGCCGGGCGTGTCGATAAACGTGATCAGTTTGCCATCGAGTTCGACCTGGTAAGCGCCGATGTGCTGGGTGATCCCGCCTGCTTCGCCAGCCGCGACTTTCGTGGTCCGAATTGCGTCCAGCAGGCTTGTCTTGCCGTGGTCTACGTGGCCGAGAATGGTCACTACCGGCGGGCGCGCAACAAGCGTGGCCGGGTCATCCGGCTCTTCAACGTCTTCCACCACTTCTGGAAGCGTGGAGACTTCGGCCGTCGCCATCTCCTCTGGGTCGAAACCGAGTTCGACGGCGACGATCGCTGCAGTGTCGAAGTCGATCGACTGGTTCATGGACGCCATCACGCCGTTCGTCATCAAACGCTTGATGACGTCGACCGCGGTGACATCCAGCAGGTCCGCCAGTTCTTTAACTGTAAGCGCGGGCGGGATCTCGACCGCGGTATTTGGGTTTGCTGTCATAGTGATTCGCTTTCTTCTGCCGGGAGCGCTTGGGCGAAGGCGCGAAGCGCCAACTGTTCGTCCGGTGCCGGGGAAACTTTGAGTGCGTTTTTAATGGTAGCGCCTTTCAGCGCTTTCTCCCAACAAGAGCGTACGGGATGAAGGTAGGCGCCTCGTCCGTTCGCTTTTCCGGTCGGGTCTACCGCGACTTGTTGCTCGGGCGTCCGGACCAGGCGGATGAGCTCACGCTTGCCCTGTTCCTGGCGGCAGGCGATACAGGTGCGTTGCGGCGGCTTTCGCAGAGGCTTCACAGGTGCGTGGGCCATCGGCAGCAGCCCTTAATGAATGCGACCGGAATAGTCGATCTCTTCGAGGTCTTCTTCGGTCTCTTCGATGAAGCGCGGCGCTCGCTTGGCCTTGGCCTTGTTGGCGGCCGCTTTCTTGGCCAGCTCTTCCGCTTCAGACTGGCGCACGAGATCCTCGCCGAAACGGATGGCGCTCGGCTTGTGCTCCGGCACGATTGCGGCGGGCACTTCGTACTCCTCGTCGTCGTCGCGCTCTTCGCCATAGTCCTCGGATTCGCGTTCGTCGCGGTCCGGGACAGGCATCTGAGCGAGAGCCGCGGCGAAGGTCACATCTTCGTCCTCTGCCGTTGAAGTTTCGGTCTCCGACTGGGCCGTTGGAACGACTGGTCGCGTGACGATCGGCTC
>JBBQGT010000087.1:0-14539 GCA_038323265.1 Tepidiformales bacterium | reverse complement strand
GACGACGACGAGGAAGAGAACCTCAGCGCCCTGGGCAAGGCGCTCAAGGAAGCACTACTGAAAGACGGAAGCGCAGATGATCTCATCGGCGCCGACGACGAGGACTAAGCAATGCGACACCGCCTGGGCGGCCGCCATCTTGGCCGCGAAACCAGCCACCGTTTGGCCCTCTATCGCAACCTGGTGACGGACCTACTGCGCTATGAGCGCATCACCACCACCGAGGCCAAGGCCAAGGAAATTCGCCCAATGGCGGAGAAGATCATCACGCTCGGACGTCGCGGTGACCTTCATTCGCGTCGCCAGGCTCAGAAATTCCTTTACGACCCACGGGTAGTGAAGAAGGTCTTCGATGACATCGGTCCCAAAATGGCCGACCGTCCCGGGGGCTACCTGCGGATTACGGCACTCGAACCCCGCAAGGGCGACGGCGCCAAGATGTCAGCGATTGAGCTGGTGACTTACGTGAACCATCCGCCGACGCCGCGCCCAGCGCGCGTCACGGCGGCCCCATCTGCCATCGCTCCCGCTTCGGCCATCGCAGTCGCTCCTGTTGCCGAACCGCAGACGGCGGAGACAGAAGAGTCCCCGATCGTCGAAGAGATGCATGAAGAAGCAGCCGAAGCGTCGGTTGAGGCAGATATCAGCGCCGCCGAAGCTGAAGCAGCACAGGCGGCGGATGCCGAGGCGGTGAACGCGGCCGATCCCCACAAGGGTGAAGGCGAATCGGGAACCTAGTGCCGGCGCCCGCGAAACGCTTCGCGGCAACGGTGAGTTATGACGGCACGGAGTTCGTTGGTTCGCAGGTGCAACCAAACGGCCGGACCGTTCAAGAGGAACTGGAAACCGCGGCGAAGACGCTCTTTGGAGCGCCCAGCCGCGTTGCACTGGCAGGACGCACGGATTCCGGCGTCCACGCCATTGGCCAGGTAATGGCTGTGACGGCGGAGACGCTGTTGGAGCCGAAAACGGTAGGCCGGGCCCTCAACGCCCACCTGCCGCCGGATGTTTCGGTACGCGCGGTGCGTGAAGTGCCTGAGGAGTTCGATCCGAGGCGCTGGGCGCGTCGCAGATGGTACCGTTACACCGTGGTGCACGGTGAAGCGCGCGATCCGCTTTCGCGCCGTACCGCCTGGTACATCGAGGGCAGCCTTGATGTACCGGCGATGCAGCAGGCGGCCAGCGCGCTTCTCGGCCAGCAGGACTTCCGGTCCTGCTCTGGCCACCTGGAGCCGGGGAGAACTTCGGTTCGCACCGTTTTCAGCGCGGATTGGTCGAGCCACGGTTCGGCCAGTCTGTTCGATATCGAGGCAGACGCGTTTCTGCCGCAGATGGTCCGCCGAATTACTGGTGGCCTTGTGCGAGTAGGGCGTGGAAGCGACAACGTGGAGGAATTCGTCCGCCTGCTCCGGCAGGCAGAACCCGGCGCAATCGCCTATACGGCGCCCGCGCACGGTCTCTGCCTCCAGCGCGTGTGGTACGACGAGGGATACGGGCTATGAATACGACAGTGCGAATTAAAGCTTCGCAGATCTACAAAGACTGGCACGTCATCGACGCCGCCGGCCGCCCCCTCGGGCGCGTCGCGACGGAAGCGGCGATTCTCCTCCGCGGGAAGCACAAGCCAACGTACGAACCCCACCTGGATGACGGCGACTTCGTCATCGTGATCAACGCTTCGCAGGTGCGGGTGACGGGCCGTAAAGCGGCCCAGATCAAGTACTACACGCACTCCGGTTATCCGGGCGGTCTGAAGACGCGGTCTTACGAAGACCAACTGGCGCAGTACCCGGAGCGGGTCCTCGAAAAGGCGATCTGGGGCATGCTCCCCGGCGGCCCGCTGGGCAAGGCGATGTTCCGCCACCTGAAGGTCTACAAGAACGCCAACCATCCGCACCAGTCGCAGCTTGCTGGCAGTGCCAAGGCCCAAGAAGCGCGCCCGGCGGTTACCGCCCCGGCTCCCGCGAAGCCTGCTCGTCTGCGGCCCCTGGCTGTGCCCCAAGTGTTGCCGGAGCCTGTGGCGAAGGTTGCTCCGGCGCCTCGTCCGGCCAGCGTCGCCAAGGCGAAGCCCGCTGCGAAGTCCAGGCCGGCGGCCAAAGCCAAGCTCGTTGCAAAAGCCAAGGCGCCCAAGGATGCGAAGGCAGCCACTACGAAGGCCGAGATGGCCGGCCAGGATGCGGTGGTCCTCTCGTCCGAGACTCCGCCGCCGGCCGAGCCCGTGACCGTCGGCAAGACGACGACTGTCGATTACGGCACCCCAACTCCCGCCGAAGCGGCAATCACCGCAGCGAAGAGCACGCCCACCGAGACGGTGGAAAAGAAGCCAGCCACCCCGCCGCGCGAGACGGCCGCCGCGACGGCCAAAAAGCCTGCTAAAGCGGCCGCGACGAAGAAGCCCGCGACTGCAACCGCCAAAGCGGCTGCGGCTAAAAAGACAACCGCCGATGGCGCAACCGCAGAGAAAAAGCCAGTTCGTCGCCGAGCGGCGAAGACCGAGGAGTAACCAATGGCTGATCAGCAATACTTTTATGGCACGGGCAGGCGCAAAAACGCCGTCGCGCGCGTTCGCCTCTATCCCGGCAACGGTGCCGTCGTCATCAACGGCAAGCCGATGGACGAGGTCTTCAGCCGCGATACGCATCGCCTTGAAGTGACGTCCGCCCTGCGTCGCATCGGCCGGGACGCCAAGTTTAGCGCCCAGATCAAGTGCAACGGCGGCGGCATCAGTGGCTGGGCCGGCGCAATCCAGATGGGCATGGCGCGGGCGCTCGTCGCTTCCGACCCGTCGCTCAAGCCTGTACTGAAGCGCGGCGAGAACCTGCTCACCCGCGACAGCCGCATGAAGGAACGCAAGAAGGCCGGACTGAAGCGAGCTCGAAAGGCTCCTCAGTTCACCAAGCGTTAAGGCGCTTGGAACGAGAATCATGGAAGCCCCCGGCATTCGCCGGGGGCTTCTGGGTTTGCGGCGCCGGGTTATTACCACAATCCCCGTTGGTACTCCCGAAACGCGGGTTTGCCGGGGGTGCTCCGTGGGCACAGTGCGCGAAGGCCGGTCAAGGCCATATCGATATGCTGAGTCCGGCATATTGCGGCGTGCAGCCGATCCCGTACCATCCGGCCATGCAATGGGACGCTCCAATGGCGTCCGAAAGAGGTGTGTCTTTGACGACTGCTGCAACCAGCGGCGCTGTAATGGAAAAGGGCTTCAACGGGAAGATGCTCGCCGTCGACTTGACGAGCGGCGAAATCACCGTCGAACGCCCCGACGAATCGCTTTACCGCGAGTACCTGGGCGGCTATGGAATTGGCGCGCGAATGCTCTGGGACCGCGTGCCGGCGGGCGTTGAACCGCTCGGCCCGGAGAACATGCTCGGCATGTTCGCTGGCCTGCTCACCGGCACCCCGCTGTTCGGCCAGCGCTGGCAGGTGGTCTGCAAAAGCCCGCTGACCGGCGGCTGGGGCGATGCAAACTGCGGCGGCGACTTCGGCGGCGTCCTCAAGCTCGCGGGCTGGGACGGCATCATGTTCTTTGGCAAGGCAACCACTCCGAAGTACCTCCTGATCGAGGGCGACAAAGTCCAGCTGCTGGACGCCGCCGACCAATGGGGCACGGGTGCCATCGAAAACGAGACGATGCTCAAGGGCCGCCACGGCAAGCGCGCCAGCGTCGCCAATATCGGCCAGGCTGGCGAGACGCTTTCGCTCATCAGCGGCGTCTGCAACGACCATGGTCGCCTCGCCGCCCGCTCCGGCGTTGGCGCTGTCATGGGTTCGAAGAACCTCAAGGCTGTCGTCGCGGTTGCCGAGCGCAAGATCATCAGCCAGACGCCAGAGACCATCAAGATCCTTCGCGAAAACCTCGATGACTTCGTGAAGCCCCTGAAGGACTTCTTCCACACCTTCGGTACCACGGGCATCACCACCGGAAGCGCGCTCAACGGCGATTCGCCCGTGAAAAACTGGGGCGGCGTCGGCGTGGTGGACTTCGCGGAAGGCGCCGGCCAGATCAATGGGATGAGCGTGATCAAGCCGCTGATGGAGAAGACCTACGGCTGCTGGCACTGCCCGGTCGCCTGTGGGGCTGAATCGATCGAATCGAAGAACGAGAAGTATCCCTACCCGCACCACACCCACCGCCCCGAGTACGAAGCGATGGGCGCCTTCGGCACCATGAACCTGATGGCCGACCCGGATGCCCTGATCTACGCGAACCACCTCTGCAACGAGTACGGGTTCGCCGTGATCAGCGCTGGCGTGTCCATTTCAATGGCCATCGAGTGCTACCAAAACGGCGTCATCACGAAGGAAGACACCGAGGGCCTGGAACTCGATTGGCGCAGCGACGACGCGGTCATCGGCTTCCTGAAGATGATGGGCGAACGCAAGGGGATCGCCGCGGTCTTCGCCGATGGCGTGCAGTTCGCCGCCCAAAAGATTGGCGGCGGCGCCGAAAAGTACGCCATGCACATCGGCGGCCAGGAGCTGCCAATGCACGACCCGAAGCTCCAGCCCGAGTACTACACCACCTACAAGCTGGACCCCACACCTGGCCGCCACACGCAGTACGAAGGCAACAAGCGGCTCGGCAAGATTCCCGCGGCGCCCAAGGACTTCAAGGACTACACCAACCGTGGCGAGCACCACAAGGCTTCCAGCGAATTCATGCACGTCGTCAATAGCGGCGGCATGTGCCAGTTCATCATGATGATGGCGAACACCGCCAAGATGCCAGAGTGGTTCAATGCCGTTACCGGCTGGGACATGGACCTCGACGAGATGATGGTCGTCGGCGAACGCATCGCTAATCTGCGCATGGCGTACGAAGTGCGCGAGGGCGGCAACCCTCGCAACCGCGCCGTCCCAACGCGCGTCACGGGCGTGACCACCGAAGGCACCAGCGCCGGCCCGCTCGAAGGCGTCAAGCTCGACACCGAAACGTTGGAGCTCGACTTCCTGAATGCCTGCGATTGGGACACCACCAGCAGCAAGCCCTCGCGTGCCAAGCTCGAATCGCTCGGCCTGCCAGAAGTGGCGATGGCGCTTCACGCCTGAGCCGCAGCCGATCAGCACGAAGAAGGGGCGCTCCGGCGCCTCTTCTTCGCGCCAACCGAGGGAGGAATCAGGGCCGAGGATTTAGGACTTCGCATCCCTTGCGCGTCGACGCAGCGGTCTGTCGAGTGGCGTATCCTTTTCATGTGCGAATCATTCCCGCCACCACCGCGCGTCACAACCCGGACCAGCTGATCGCCGAGGTCTCGGCCATTGGCGATGCCGTCCGGATCGGTGGCCCGCGCGCCGCCGCCGTATTGGTTTCGGAGGACGACTGGCGGGCGATACAAGAGGCGCTTCATCTGTTGTCGATGCCTGGAATGCGGGAATCGATCCTCGAAGGCATGGCCACGGATATCGAAGAGTGCGACGACGATCCTGGTTGGTAGGGGCATCGAGCGGCCTAAACTGAGGGCGGCGCCAATTGCCGGAGCGCTCCCCCGATCTAACAATTCGCGCGGCCCGGCGCTATGCTATTTGGCGATCGGTTGAAGGGCGCAAAGCTACCAAGGGCGCCCGCCGAGCTCAGGCGGGCGGGTCAAACCGCAGAAAGCAAACGAAGTTCCATGCTGGTTGCTCTGATTGTCGCGGCGGTCATTCTCGCCGTGCTGCTCATCCTCATCGTTGCTGGCCATATGTTGGTGAACATTGGCGGCCAACAGATCGGCGTCCTCGAACGCCGCTACCTCGGCAAGGGATTGCCGGAGGGTCGTGTCATCGCCATGAAGGGCGAGATCGGCGTACAGGCGCGGGTGCTCGCCCCTGGCCTGCACTTCCTGCCCCCGTTCCTCTATGCCGTCCGCAAGGATGCGATGATCCTAATCGAGCAGGACCAGGTGGGGCTCGTCGAGTCGATCGACGGCAAGGCGCTGGATCCCGGACGCATCTTCGGGCGCCACGTTGATTCCCACGACACGTTTCAGGATGGCGAGCGGTTCCTCATCAACGGCGGCCAAAAAGGCCCGCAGATCGACATCCTGCCGCCGGGCAAGTACCGCATCAATACCTACCTGTTTCGCGTGCGGACGGAATCGTCGGTGACCGTGCCCGCAGGCCAGGTCGGCATTGTCAGCGCGCGCGACGGCGACCCCATCCGGCCTGGCCGTTTGCTCGCGCATGCCACTCAAGGCCACCTCGCGTTCCAGGACGGCCAGGCGTTCCTGGTTAACGGCGGCCAGCGCGGGCCGCAGATCGAAGTGCTCCTGCCGGGGCGTTACCGCATAAATTCTGACCTCTTCGCCGTCGAGGTGAAGCCTGCGACGATCGTCGAGGCGAACCGGGTGGGCCTGGTCACGGCGAAGGACGGCGAGCCGCTTCCTGACGGTGAACTAGTCGCCGCCTCGGTCAGCGGTCACAGCGATTTCCAGGATGGCTCCGCGTTCCTCGCGGCCGGTGGCCAGCGCGGCCCGCAGTACGACCTGCTTCGCCCAGGCACCTACTACGTCAACCCGCTGATGTTCGATACGAAGCTCGACGACGTGATTATCGTTGAGCGCGGCGAGGTGGCGGTGCTCGTGTCCAACGTGGGCAAGCAGCCAGACCTGACGCCGACTGAGGACACGCTCAAGGTCGGCTCGGAGGTCTACGTGGTGCCAACCGGCTTCCGCGGCATCCAGGCGGAGGTGGCAGGGCCAGGCGTCTATTACCTCAACCGCTGGGCCTACATCGCCTACATCGTGCCCACCACGAACCTGACGATCGACTGGGCCGAAGAGGGGGTGATCAACGACGTGCCAACGCCGGCCGTGCCTTCGGGCCAGGTCGCGCGCGTACAGCTCTTCAACCCGCTCTCGGTGATCAGCCGTGACGGCTTCGAAATGAGCGTCAGCGTGAAAGTCGTCATCCGTGTGCGGCCGGACCAGGCGCCGTTGATGGTGGCGAAGATCGGCTCGATCGAAAACCTCATCGACCACGTCATCCACCCGATGATCGACTCCTCGTTCCGTAACCAGGCGTCGTCTTCGGCGGCGATGAACTTCATGCAGGATCGCGCCGAGGAGCAGGCGAAAGCTGAAGAGCGCGCCCGGGCAGAACTCGAGCGCTATCACGTGGAATGCGTCTCGGTGCTCATCTCGCAGATCGTCCTGCCGCAGGAGCTGATGTCGATTCAGACGCGGCGGGTGATCGCTTCGCAGCAGCAGGAGATGTTTGTCGAGCAGCAGAAGGCGGAGCACGAGCGCATCGCCACCGAAAACACGCGCGCCCAGGCGGACCAGCAGATCAACCTTGTGAGCGCCCAGATTGGTGTGCAGGTGGCGGAGCAGAACCGCCAGAAGACGGTCATCGAGGCCGAGGGCCTGGCGCGAGCCATCGAACTGAACGGTGACGCCGAAGGCAAGAAGATCCTCGCCGTGGGGTCGGCCACCGCTGAGGCCTACGAGAAGCAAGTGGCGGCGATGGGCCAGGGCAACCTCACGGGCATCGAGGTGGCCAAGACGATCTCCGCGGCCGGGCTGAAGATCACCCCGGACATCGTGGTCTCCAGCGGCGCCGACGGAGAAGGCGGCGGCATCTTCTCGGCGTTTATCGCCCAGCTGCTCTCAAGCAACCGCAACGGTGCAGCTCCGGCAAGTGGTTCGAACTCGAACAGCGGGGGAGACTCGAACATCCAGTAACGAGCCCGACTGTCGAGGACGTGGACCCGGCTCCTGGGCGAATGGGCTTCCGGCCCCATACGCGAACCCGGAGCTTGCCTCGTGGTCCGGGTCGACGTTGAATTGGGGGAGCGCTCCGGGCCGACAACCTCCGCGGTAACTTCGCGTACTCTGGAGGCGATGCTCAACGGGGCGGCGCTTGCGAGCTGCGTCCCGGCCCGATAGTGTCCCGCACATGCCATACGCACCGGTCAACGGAGTCTCGCTTTACTACGAAGAATCGGGTAGCGGCTCTCCGTTGCTCCTGGTCATGGGCCAGGGCAGCGACCATCACAGCTGGGACGCCGTACGCGAGGACTTCGCCGAACGCCACCGCACGATCGTTTTCGACCACCGCGGCACGGGCCAGAGCGACAAGCCGCGCGAACCGGCGTATTCGATTGAAGGCTTCGCGGCGGATGCCGTCGGTTTGCTCGATCACCTTGGGATAGAACGCGCGCACGCCTACGGCATTTCGATGGGTGGGCGCATCTGCCAGCGGCTCGGGATCGAACATGGCGGACGATTGGGCGGGTTGGTGCTTGGTTGCACCACTCCCGGCAACGCCTACGGCGTGAAGCGCCCGCCGGAAGTGGACGCGGAAATGGCCAATCGTCCGGAGGATGTGGACGCCCGCGTGGCGTTCATGGCCGAACAGATGGTGACGCCGGCGTACCTTGCGGCGCACCCCGAATACCTGGTCATCGCTCGTACGCGTGCAATGAAGCCCATCCCGCCGTACGCCCAGAAGATGCACTACCTCGCCAGCGAGGGACACGATTCCTGGGACCGCCTGCCTGAGATCTCGGCGCCCACGCTCGTCATCCACGGTACGGACGACCGCATTAACCCAACCGCCAACGCAGCCCTGCTCGTCGGCCGTATTCCCGGGGCCGAGCTCTACATGGTCAAGGGCGGGCGGCACGGCTACTTCATCGAGTTTCGCGAGGAGGCGGGCCCTGTGGTGCTCGACTTCCTTGCGAGGCACCCCATCTAGTGGCGAGCGTGCGTCGTGCAACCGCCGCGGACGCCGGCGCGCTTGCGCGCTTGCGCTACGAGTTCCGAGCCGCACTAGGCAGTGCGGCGGAGAGCGAAGCGGCCTTCGTGGGGCGTGCGGTCCTCTGGATGCGCGCCCGACTGATCGCTGGTGGCCCGTGGCACTGCTGGGTGGTGGAGGCCGATGGCGGCGACATTGCCGGGCACCTCTGGTTGCAGCTGATCGAAAAGGTCCCAAATCCCGCCCCGGAATTCGAACAACACGCCTACATAACGAACGTCTACGTGGGCCCGGCCGCAAGGGGCGCTGGTGCTGGCCAATCGTTGCTGGACGCGGCGTTGGCGTTCTGCCGCGAGGCGCGCGTGGACTCCGTGGTGCTCTGGCCAACGGCCCGCAGCCGCACGCTCTACGCGCGGTACGGCTTCGCGGTCCGCGATGACATCATGGAGGCGATCCTGGACGACGGCCGCCACCTCTAGCTCGCGAGCAGCGCCATCACTCCCGGCGTGTCCGAAAGGTCTTCGAGCACCCACTCGGCGGCCGTCTGGCGCAGTGCTTCCACCGTGTACGAGCCCGTAGCCACGGCGAGCGCGCGTGCTCCGGCTTTCTGGGCGGCGTCCACGTCCAGCGGCGTGTCCCCGACGACGATCGTGTCCCCCGGGTCCGCGTTTACGCCCAGGACGGCGGCCATGTCGCGAATACCCGCGGCCACCAGTTCAGCCCGGACCGGCGTGTCGCCGCCAAACCCGCCGCCGCTGAACCACTGCCAGAGGTTGTAGTGCGCAAGCTTGATCTGCGCTCCCTCGCGCATGTTGCCGGTCGCCAGGCCTATGGCGCCGTGCGAGAACTGGAGCTTCGGCAGAAGCGCTTCCACGCCCGGCAGAGCGAACCCGCGATGCTCGTCCAGCGAGGCGTTCAGCTGCGCCAGGTAGGCGGCGCGGACTCGTTCGTAGGCTTTCTGCGGCTCCGGCCCAAGATGGTGGACGGCGATGATCTCATCGAGTATCGCCCGGTCTGTGCGGCCATCGAACGAGACTCCGTCGGTCGCGCCGTCGACGCTGTACGTCTCGGCGAACGCCTTGCTCAATGCCCCGCGCCCCGCGCCGTGGCTGCGGATGAGCGTCATGTCGATGTCGAAGAGAATGATTCGCGCCATCTCCCGAGTCTAAAGGGTGCTTCGCTTGTGGTGCGTTGCTCGCGCGGGTTTGTGCACGCCACAATTCGCGCATGGCAATTGAGCTGCGAAGCACAGGTGGCCGGGCGGTGATTCTGCCCGAGTTTGGCGGACGGCTCCATCAGTTGTTCGTGGTTATCGATGGCCGTGAGGAGCCACTACTGTTCTCGCCCGACGACCCGGCTGAATACCACACGTGGCCAACACGCGGCGGCTCCTTCCCCATGGCGCCATGGGCCAACCGAATCAACAGCGGTACGTTTCCGTGGGCGGGTCAAGCCGTCAGCGTGCCCGCTGAGGGGACGCCGCACGCCATCCATGGCCGCGTTTTCAACCGTCCGTGGGAGGTGGTTGCTCGAACTTCGCGGGTGGTGGAATTGTTAACCACCTTCGATGACGGCTGGCCGTGGCAGGGCCGGGCCTGGCAGCGCTTCGAAATCACGCCCACGGGCCTGCGGATGAAGATGGAGGTGCGCAGCGAACGCGAGGCGTTTCCCGCTGGCTGCGGCTGGCACCCGTGGTTCCGGCGCGATGTCGCGGGCGCCGAGTCGGTCAAGGTGGTGGTCCCCGCCAGCAAGCGCTATATCCTCGACCACCAGATTCCAACCGGCGAACTTGTAGCCCCGCTCGGCGACTACGATCTCACAAGCGGGATTACGCTTGGCGACCGGCGTTTGGACGACTGCTACACCGGCCTGACCAGTCCCATCGAGGTGGACTGGGGCCGCGTCCGGCTTCGGATCTCCATCGAAGGCGTGGAGCCCCACGTCATGGTGCATACGCCGCCCCAGGCGTTCTGCATCGAGCCGCAGACCTGCGCGCCGGATGCTTTCAATCTTGATGCGCGCGGTTTTCGGGGCGTAGGCGCGGCTATCGTCATTCCCGGCAGGCCGGTTTCGATCGCCAGCCGGTGGGACTGGCACGTCTCTTCTAGCTGACCGTTAATCCCTCGACGCCCGTCTCCGCCTCGGGGTACCGCAGGTCCATGCTCTCCAGTTTCTTCACCAGGGCGCGGGCCACCGTCAGGTCGCGGTACCAGTTGCGGTCACCGGGAACCACGTGCCAGGGCGCGTCCTCCGTGTTGCAATTGTCCACCATGCCTTCGAAGGCGGCCTGGTAGTCGTCCCAGAGCTTGCGGTCCTCAAGGTCACCCATGCGGAACTTCCAACGCTTCTTTGGGTCGTCGACACGATCCTGCAGCCGCTGGCGCTGCTCGTCCTTCGAAATGTGCAGGAAGAACTTCATGATCACGGTGCCCTGGCCAACCAGGTAGCTCTCCCATTGGTTGATCTGCTCGTAACGCGCCTTCCAGACTTCCTTCGGGGCGATGTTTTGCACACGCTCCACGAGCACGCTTTCGTAATGCGAGCGGTTGAAGATCACCATCTGGCCGCGTTGTGGCGTTTCCCGGTGGTAGCGCCAGAGGTAATCGTGCGCCAGCTCAGGCTTTGTAGGCACGCCGAACGAGACCACCGAGCAGGCTAGCGGTCCGACCTGCTGGAAGACGCTCCTAATCGTCCCGTCCTTGCCGCCGGCATCGATCGCCTGGAGCACGATGAGCATGCCGAAGCGGCCATCCGCATACATCAGGTTTTGAAGCTCGTCCAGGCGCAATCGCAGTGAAGCAATTTCCTTCTCGGCGGCATCCTTCGAATCGTCGCCCTTGTACGAAGCGTCGTACTCCTTGATTTCGAACCTCTTGTCGCGGGGCGGTACGAGTTCCTGACTCAAATGTCCCCCTGCTCGCGCAGCGCCGCCCGCCGTTCCTGTTGGGCGGCCGGCAGCACGTCTTCGAAGTGTCCCTTCCAGTCTGGTTCCGGCGTCTGGCATTCGGCTTTTGGCACGAAGCCCGAGCGTTCGACCAGTTGCATCTTGTGGATATAGCGCGGGCAGTTTGGGAAGACCTCTTCGGCTGCAACCCGCACGACGAACATCGCCTCCGGCCATTCGGCTTGCAGCGGGTCGGCGAAATCGATGCTCGCCGTGCCGTTCAGGCGCATGCGCCACTGGTTCTCCCAATCGATGAACAGCATCCCCACCTTGGGATTCGTAAGGATGTTGCCGGCGCTCATGAACATCCCATTGCCGTCGTAGTTTGGGAAGGCCACGGTGCGGTCGTCGATCACCTTCACGAAGCCGGGCTCGCCGCCTTTGTAGGAGCAGTCGACGTTTCCTTCGGCGCTGACCGAGGCGAGGAAGAACATGTCCATCCGCCCGATGAAGTCGCGGTCGCTGGCACTGATCGTGTCGTGCACCACGCGTTCCTTGAGCTTGTCCGCCAGCCGTGTGCTATCGAAGCGCTCCTGCAGTTCGCGCTCACCGTCGTGGTAGGTGTAAGCCATCGGTTTTGCCTCCTGAGTTGCCCCCGTTGGAGAAGGCTTCTACTGTGCGGCAATACTACACCCGCAAGGAAGGCTTCCCGATGCCAAGCCGCCGCTCCTCGATCGCCCTCACGCCCGAAGAACAGGAGACGTTCCTGCAGGATGGTTGGACCATCCAGATCGCTTCGAACGGGCCGAAAGGCTTCCCGCACCTCGTCGCCATGTGGTACGTCGTGCTCGATGGGAAAGTGCACTTCACCACCTTCGGCAAGAGCCAGAAGGTGCTCAACCTGCGTCGCGACCCGAAGATCACGGCGATGCTTGAGTCGGGCAAGGCGTACAGCGAACTGCGCGGGCTGGTGATCGAGGGGAACGCCGAACTGCTCGAAGACACGCAGTTCACGGCCAGCGTCATGGCCAAAATCGGCGCGAAATACAACGGCATCCCGGCGCCAACAGAGACGCCCGAAGCGGCCCTCAAGGTGGCGAGCAAGCGCGTCGTCATCCGCATCAACCCGGTGGACATCTACACCTGGGACCACGGCAAGCTCGGCGGGCGCTACTAGGGCTTACCGCGCGCGTTGGACGCTGGGCGCATGCTGACGTGGGTGATTCCGGCCAGGCCCCACGCTCCTACGTGCGCGCCGCTAGCCGGGTGTGCGCCCAGTGCGTCACCGCGATGGCCAGCGCGTCGGCGGCATCCGCCGGGGTGGGGACCACCTTCAGGGCGAGTTGCAGGCGCACCATTTCGGCCACCTGCGATTTTTCGCCCCGGCCGTAGCCGGCAACCGTCTGCTTCACCAGCGTTGGCGCATACTCCATGACTTCCAGGCCGGCATCCGCCATGCCGATGATCGCGGCGGCGCGCGCCTCTCCGAGGGCCATGGAACTTCTCGCGTTCGTGCCGATGAAGGAAGCCTCAATCGCGCCCGCCGTTGCGCCCCACAGTCGCGCCGCATCGCGCACACCGTCGCGGATCGCCGTCAGGCGTTCGGCCTTTGTCGCGGTGGTTTTGGTGCGCACCACGCCGTGGTGGATGTGGACGCACTCGTCGCGCGCGATTTCAATCACGCCGTAGCCGGTGGCGTTCAGGCCGGGGTCAATACCAAGGATCCGCATGCCGGCACTGTACGTCTTGTGTCCCGCGCCTCAAAGCGATGTTGACGCGAATTCAAGATTCACGATTAGCGATACCCGATTCCCGCCGCGTCCACTCCGTTACTCCGGTACGCCGACACTAGCCTTCGTAACTGTCCATCGCCTCGTTGCTAAAGTGGGCGTTCGAGTAGACGCGCTGGACATCGTCCAGGTCTTCGAGTGCTTCGATCAGCTTCATCGTCTGGTGGGCCGTCTTGGTGTCGAGGTCAATCGTCAGCTTGGGGACCATCGCGAAGTCCGCGTTTTCGATGTCCAGGCCGTTCGATTCCAGCGCTTTGCGCACCGGTTCGAGGCTGCCGGGGTCGGTCTGCACTTCGATGATGTCGTCATCGACCTGCACGTCGTCGGCGCCGGCGTCAATCGCCGTGAGCGCCACCTCGTCGCTGTCTTTTCCGCTGAGGGGAATGGTGATCAGGCCCTTGGCCTCGAACTGCCAGCCGACCGAGCCAGTCTCGCCGAGGTTGCCGCCGGAACGGCTGAAACGGTGGCGCACTTCCGCAACCGTGCGGTTTCGGTTGTCGGTGAGCGCTTGGACGATGATCGCGGTGCCGCCCGGGCCGTAGCCTTCGTACTGGATTTCGTCGAGCTGCTCGCCATCGCCGGCGGCGCCGCTACCCTTCGCGATCGCCCGCTCGATGTTGTCGTTCGGCATGTTGACGGCGCGGGCGCGCTGGACGGCGAGGCGAAGCTTGAAGTTCGCGTTGATATCGCCCCCGCCCTTGGCCGCGATGATGATTTCGCGCGAGAGCTTGGTGAAGATCGCCCCGCGCTTGGCATCCGTGGCGCCCTTGGCGCGCTTAATCGTTGACCATTTCGAATGTCCGGACATTCGGGACCTCGTCTCAAGTGGGAAGTTGTGTACACGCGAGTGTATTGCCCGGGCTGGCTAGCAGGTAGCGCGTTAGCCGTTGGCCGAGGGATGCACGAGTGGCACGTAGCCTGCTCGCAGGGCCGCCAGCGTGGTGGGCGGCGTGAGGACGATCACGGTCGCGTTGACACTCTCGGCTATCGGCGGGCCATAACCGCCAAAGCCCCAGGGAAACAGATGGCCGCGGCGCAACAGGTACGCCTGCGCCGGGTTCGCGGGCAACGCGACCATCGCCCCGTTTGGCAGCTCGCCGAATTTAGTGGTGGTGGTCCGCTTGGTCTTGCTGCGGGCGTCGACGCGTTCTTCGTGCAGCCGCCGATCCACGGTGTCCACGTAAAG
>JBBQGT010000086.1:0-14594 GCA_038323265.1 Tepidiformales bacterium | reverse complement strand
GAGGTGGCCTGCGGCCGAAGCTGTCGTGGCGGCGCGCATGAGGCCGATTTCGGCTGGGTCCTTGGCGCGTCGAGCCTCGGAGATCTGCTCGCTGATACGCGCGGCGAGCGCTTCGTCGAGGTCCAGTTCAAGCGGCAGCCACGTTTCGATGCCGTAGGCGCGGGGATGGGCGGCGAGGTCCGGGTTGCCGAGGAGGGCGATGTTCTCGGTGCGGCGGGATTCGAGCCAGCGGTCGAGTTCGCCGAGCGGATGGACGCGTCCGACCGCAGAGGCACCGGCGATGGTGTCCAGAGTCTCGCCTTCGCCGACCCAGACACGATCTTCCTGACTGGCGACGGGTGCGAAGAGTTGCCAGCCTTCGGAGGCGTCGTACGCGAGTACAGCGCCAGCCGTTTGGACGCCTGACAAGTAAGCGAACTCCGGGTGGGCGTGGAACGGGTGGAATTGGTCTGTGCCGGCAACAGGGATGGGGAGGCCTGAGGAGACGAGCACACCGCCGGCGCGAAGATCCCAAGAGTGCGCGACGGCGTCGCGGCGCGGCGGCAAGTGGGAGGAGTTCATGAGGGAGGAGTGTATCGGTTCGTGCGAGTCAGGCGTAGCGCTCCGCGGCGGCGCAGACTAAGTACCTTGCCGCAGAACTTGGTGTCTGATTGCGGAGCGACCATCGGCGACTGCATCCTAAGACAACCAGTCTCGGAAATTCAGGCACCAGTTTCTGGGCCGATCTACTAAGGACAGCCCCTTTCAAGTTCCTGCTACGGGAAAGGGAGCCACCATGTCTTATCACCTTGCTTGTAGTTCGCTCCGACCCAGCAGTCAGTGACATTGTTGGTGACCGGCGGATCATCGACGTTGCAGGTGGTGTGGTCGGGGTAGCTCCTCAGCGCCCAGCCCGAGCCCGCGATCTGGTGAACGTGATAGCCGCCCCAGCTGAGCCCGCAGCCGGCCTCATTGGCGGTTGAACCCAGGGTCCTGGTGGTCCAAGTCCACGTCCCAGGATTGGCGTTGATGTTAAATGTCGTGTCCGGGGCGATCGAATTGCTCGTGTGGTAGTAGTGTGTCCCTGTCTGAAAACCGCCGTTGATGTCCGAGGCGTCAATAATCACCCGGTGGTCGCACATTGGTTGAGGCGGAACTTGCGCGAAGCCTGTGCCGACGCTGCCAGTAAAGGAGGAGCTGCTCGTAGAGTAAACTCTGAAGGTGATCGTGCCTTCGCCCGCGTAGGCCCAATCCAACGCCCCGCCCGAAGTCACCAGCGCGTCGTTGTCGTAGCACGCACCCAAGTGCCATCCGCAGGTCAGCGTGCTCCCGCCGCCCGGCCAGAGCTCCATCGTAAAGGAACCGAGACGGCGGCGGACTTTGGAGCGAGCATCCCTGTGAGGAAGCCAGCGACGATCGCGGCCACCATCACGCCCCGGGTAAGGTTCGCGAGTTTCATCGCAGCACCGCCTCGGCGACATCGACGCACAACACGGTGTTGGCGCTCGTTCCGACCACCTCGGTGAGAACGTCATGATCCCTGTCGTAAACGAAGGCCATACACGAGCCGAACTGGCCCTTCTCAGCGGTCACGAAGGGGCCGGAGACGATGGCCGGCCTCCCGGCGATCGTGGCGCTAGACCAACGATCCGAAGGGCGGGGAACAGCGATTGGGCGCAGACCGCGCGTTTTGGTGACCGAGATGCTTCCACCGCCGGGGTTCGCCCCGGGTGTCCCCGCTTGAACCGAGAACGTCCATTGCGTGATCCAGATCTCGACCCTCTTGCAGACGAACACCCATGGCCCATCAAGGGAGGTCAGGCCGGCCGGCAGCTTCGCCGGGTCAATCGAGAACGGGCCCGGCTGAACGACAGTCGCGCGGTATTGGTCGTACGGCGGATCCGTGAGTCCCTCGCCAGGACAAGCGTCGAACCCGGTGCGCCGATCCACGTAGTCAGGGTCTATTTCGAATCCGTTCAAGTTCCCCTTGAAAGGCAGCTTTTTGCGGTCCGCGTTAACGTAGGGGATGAACCAGAACGGCTGCGTGGTGTCCGGGGTGCTCCCAGGCACGGGCGTAACTTCGGTGTCATTGGGGTCGATGGCCGGGCGCGGAGTCCCCGTACGGCCGGGCGTCGAGTCGGGGGCGCCGGCTGGCCCCTGGGCGCGGGTCACCGGGTCTTCGTCGCGCAGCAGCCAGTAGGGGATCGCAAAGCTCGCGGCAACCGCTCCAAGTAATAGAGCGCCAACGACCGCGAATGCCAGGCGCTTGTTCCGCGGGAGCCGTATGAGTGCCATGTTAAGGAGCGTACACCCAAAAAACGCCTGTCATCTCGCCAAATCGACACTAGCCCGGCGCGCTACGTCCTGGCCAGGAACTCGAGTCCGCCTGGGCGGCGGTCTTGGCGCGGGGAGGCTGGACGCCTATCGGGTCAGGCAGAAGCGCAGTAGCGCTCCGCGGCGGCGCGCATGGAGGCCGCGACTTCGTCACGCAGGGTGGGTGGCGAGACGACGTAGGCTTCGTGGCCCCAGCTGCGCACCCAGGGGGTGAATTCGAGGAGGCTCGGGAGGAGCACGCGAAGGCGCACGCCGCCATCGGGGAGTTCTTCGAGTTGCTGGGTCGGATGCCAGTAGCTCTCGCGGATGCGGAGCGCGGCGGGAGGGGTGAAGTCGACGCAAACGTCGTGCTGTTCATCGCCGCCAAAGACGGCGCCGCCCCAGCTCTGGGCCAGGCGGCTGGCGATTTCGCCGACTTCGCGGGGCTCGAATTCTCGGCGAGTGATGGTTACGTGCTCCACGCGATCCAGCTTGAAGACCCGCACTTCACCGTGCTCGTGACTAAAGCCAACAACGTAGGTGCCGCTCTGCGTGGCTTCCAGGAGGTAAGGATCGAAATCGAACGTGCGTGCCGATTTGGCGAGTTGCGAGCGGTAGGACATTTCAATCGTCAAGCTGTGGACCCAGGCGTCCGTGATGCTGCGCAGGTTTTCGGCGCGCAGTTTGTTTTCGGGCCTCAAACGGAGGTCGTTGATGGTGCGCTTGATGTTGGCCGAGAGCTGAGCCGGGAGGGTGTCGGCAAGTTTCTGTAGGGCCTGGATGCTGTCCGGTTCGCTTTCGTTAACGGTGCGCGAGAAGACGCGAATGGCGAAGTAGACGGCGCGCGATTCGTGCAGGGTGAAGCGGACTGGGCTCATCGGGTGGGCGCTGCCGGGCATGATGCTCCAGCGGCGACCCTCATAGAGCAGCGGGACGCCAAGCTCGGATTCGAGATCCGCCATGTCCCGTTGGATGGTCCGGGGGCTGCGATCGAGTTGCTGGGCGAGCTGGCGAACGCTGACGCTGCCGCGCTGCATAAGGATGCTGTGGATGCGGCTGAGGCGGGTAGATTTTTTGGTTTGCTCGGTCACTGCTGGGCCCTCGTATGATCGGATTGAAGCCGGGCAGAGGTTGCTGTCCGGGAAAGCGACCATAAGTGCGAAACGCGACATTTTATGACGTGAAGTCGGCGGAGTGTGAAGATTCGGACGCTGACCCCGCATCTGGCCCCTGGGGACGGGAACGCGGGAGTTGCGTAGGATCGAACGTCATGGCAGATGCGCGCGAATTTGGTGAGTTGATTTACATTTCGGCCGAGGCGATTGGGCAGCCCGGCCAGCGACGGTTCCGTCTCAGAGCAATGAACGAGAAATCGGAACTGGCGACCTTGTGGCTGGAGAAGGAGCAACTGGTCGCGCTTGGCGACGCGCTTGAGACGGTCCTAAAAGACGAAGGTTTCGAATACCAGCGGTTACCGCTGGATGACCGCGGCCAAGAGCCGGTGTTGCCGCTGGACGCGCTCATCGAGGTGCAGATCGCCCAGTTGTCCATGGGGTTGAACCGCGAGACACGCAGGGTCGTGCTGATCACTGGTGATTCGGCGGACGCTGACATTGAAGGCGCGACGCTGCTGCAAATGGAGTTCGACTACCGCACTGGCTATGAACTGCGGTCGCGGATTACGGAAGTGGTGGCCGCCGGGCGCCCGCCGTGCCCTCTTTGCACAGGGCCAATGGACCCAGCGGGGCACGTCTGCGTGAAGACGAACGGGCATCATCCGCATTAGCGAAGACTGAGTGCTGAGATGTCTGGCAAGAGCGCGGTCAAGGCGCCGGGAGGTGGCTGAGGGGGATGAAGGTTTGGCTAAAGGCCTCGGCGTAAGCGTCGGCGGTAGGCTGTTGCGATGCTGCAAGCAGCCCCGGCGGAAGCAACCGCGGGCACGCGCTGGCCCGTGACTTGACCTCGCGTATTGCGCGATCGGGGCCATCGCGGTCACATTGGAACCATGGAACGCATTGGCATCCTGACCAGCGGGGGAGACGCTCCGGGCATGAACGCGGCTATCCGCGCCGTGGTTCGCACAGCGAGCACGCGCGGAATCGCCGTGGTTGGTTACCTGGACGGCTACACCGGGCTGGTTGCTGGGGAGTTCGAGGAACTTGATGACCGTGCCGTGGGCAACATCATTCAGCGCGGCGGAACCGTCATTGGAACATCGCGTTGTCAGGAATTTTTCGAGGCCGCTGTAAGGACTGCGGCCGTGCGACAGATGCGCGCCGACCAGGTGGAAGCGCTGATTGTGATTGGAGGGGACGGGAGCTTCGTCGGGGCTCTTGCGCTTCAGGACGAGCACGGCGTGTTGGTCGCCGGGGTGCCGGGGACGATCGACAACGACGTCTACGGGACGGACGAGACGATTGGGTTCGATACCGCGGTGAACACCGCCGTGCTGGCGATCGACCAGGTGCGGGACACGAGTGAATCGACCGGGATGATGTTTTTCGTAGAAGTAATGGGCCGGACGAGCGGCGCACTGGCGGTACAGACGGCGCTGGCGGCGGGAGCGACAGGTGTGTTGGTGCCCGAGGCGCAGGGAGAGTTCGACCGGTTGGAAGCGCGCTTGCGTGCCTCCATCGAGAAGGGAAAACGGAGCCACATTGTTGTGGTTGCCGAGGGCGAGGAGGCGGGCGGAGCGTTCGCCGTGGCGGAGCGGGTATCGAAAGCGATCGACCATCCTTACCGGGTGGTGGTGCTGGGTCACGTCCAACGGGGCGGTCGCCCGACGGCTCGCGACCGGATCATCGCGGCGGAAGCTGGGGCGATGGCCGTACAAGCGCTGTGTGCGGGCCGCTCGGGGATGATGATTGGGCGGCGCGACGGGCGATCGTTCGAGGTGCCGTTGTTGGATGTGGTGCGGTTCAAGCATCCGCGGCCGGAATACGCACTTCTGCAACTGGCGCAAGACCTTTCGGGCTGACGGGAGGAGTGCGAGGAATTGTACGATTTGGAAGAATTTGAACGCGAGGTGTCGAATGAGCAGCGCGCCAGAAGTTGGCCAAGAAGCGCCTGACTTCAAACTCAACGACCAATTCGGCAAAGCCGTTTCAATTAGGGACCTGCGCCGCAAGTGGGTGGTCCTGTACTTCTATCCAAAGGACGACACGCCGGGTTGCACGAAGGAAGCGTGCAATCTGAGGGACAACGACGCCGCGATTCAGAAGGCTGGTGCGGTGGTATTAGGCGTGAGCGGCGACAGCGCGGCCTCGCATGCAAAGTTCGCCGAGAAGTACGAACTGCCCTTTCAACTGCTGGTTGATGGGGACGACCACTCGGTGGCGCGGGCTTACGGCGCATTCGGGATGAAGAAGAACTACGGGAAGACGTACGAGGGCGTGATCCGCTCGACAGTGGTAATCGGTCCTGATGGCCGGGTGGCGAAGGTCTGGCCGAAGGTAAAGCCGGACAGTCATGGCGACGAGGTGCTGGCGTGGCTTCAGCAGGCGGAAGGAACGCCGGCCTCACTACGGTTATGACCGTTAGGTAGGCCATCGGTAGCATGCGGCCTCGACGAGACGGGAATCGGGAGACGACCTATGGCCAACTGCACGCGACACAGTGAATGGGTGGAGGAGAAGACGCCACCGCACGCTCTGCCCGGGGATCGCGCGGTTTGGCCGCGAGACCGGGTGGTAGATGTGCTGCACATGAAGGTCGAAGTGCGCCTGGACGTGCCAAACAAGCGAGTCAGTGGCACGGTGACGCACACGGTGGCGGCTATGAACGATGGCTTGACGACTGCGGAGTTCGACGCCATCGACATGGAGATTGGCTCGGTTTTGGTGGCGAAACAGCCGGCCACCTACCGCTACGACGGCTCGAAACTGTTCGTCGATCTTGGCCCACGGAAGAAGGGGCAGGAGGTGGCGATCACCATCGAATACGCGGCGACCCCGCGAATCGGGCTGTACTTCATCGGACCGGACGAGGGCTACCCTGACAAGCCCGTGCAAGTGTGGTCGCAGTGCCAGGACGAGGACACGCGGTACTGGATCCCGTGCTTCGACCATCCCAGCGAAAAGCAGACGACAGAGATGATTGCGACGGTGCCGGGAACGTGGTTCGCACTCTCCAACGGGCGGCTGTTGCAGGAGAAAGCGAACAGAGACGGGACGAAGCGGTTCCACTGGCACCAGGACCGGCCGCACTCGACCTACATCATGACGCTGGCGGCAGGCGAGTTCAGTCGCATCGAAGCAGGCAATAGCGGGCTCACGGTCGACTACTTCGTCGAGCCGAAGGATGTGGCGAGTGGGGAACTGACCTTCAAAAACACGCCGGGAATGATTCGCGTCTTCGAGGAGATCACCGGGGTTGCCTATCCCTGGGCGAAGTACAGCCAGATCGTGGTGAGGGACTTCGTCTTCGGGGGGATGGAAAACACCAGCGCAACGACGATGACCGAGACGATCCTGCTAGATAAGAAGGCAACCAAGGACTACACAAGCGACCCGCTGATTTCGCACGAACTGGCGCACATGTGGTACGGCGACCTGCTGACCTGCCGGGACTGGTCGCATGGGTGGTTGAACGAGAGCTTCGCGACGTACATGGAGATGCTCTGGGACGAACGCTTCCTTGGGGTAGACGAATATCGCCGCGGGGCGATCGAGAATACCGACCTTTACACCGAAGAGCGCTACCGGCGGCCGATCGTGACGAACGTGTTCCACGAGCCGATCGACATCTTCGACAGGCACCTCTACGAGAAGGGGAGCGTTGTGCTGCACACCCTGCGGGGTGTGCTTGGCGACGATGCGTTTTTCCGTTCGATCCAGCGGTATACGCGGGATAACCAGGAACGGAGCGTAATCACGCAGGACCTAGTGAACGCGATCACGGCTGAGACCGGCCGAAATCTTGAATGGTTCTTCGACCAGTGGGTGTATCGCATCGGGCACCCGGAATTCAAGGTGAGCTGGAGTTGGGACGACGCAGCGAAGCTTGCGACCGTCTCCGTGAAGCAGATACAGGGGACTGACGACGGGACGCCGGCGGTGTTCCGGGCGCCGCTGACGATCGACTTCCGCACGGCCCGGGCGAAACCGGTGGCCTTCAAGGTGGAAGTGAGCGAACGGGAGCAAACGTTCGTCTTCCCGTTGTCGAGCAAGCCGGACTTGTGCCGGTTCGACCCATACAACTGGGTGCTCAAAGAGTTGGAGTTCGAAAAATCCGCCGGCGAATTGAGGCTTCAGCTGCGGGACGACGACGACATAGCAGGACGGCAGCGGGCGGCGCGGGATCTCGGGAAGAAGGGCGGCGCGGACGCCGTGGCGGCGCTGGCAGCGGCAGTGATGGGCGACAAGCATTGGAGCGTGCAAGCGGCGGCGGCGAAGGCGTTGGGGGTGGCGCGTAGTTCGGCGGCCCGCGAAGCGCTGTTACGGGCGCTGGTAGTTCGCCACCCGAAGGCACGGCGGGCGGTGGTGGCAGCGCTCGGCGAATTCAAGGGCAATGAGGACGTTTTTGAGGCCTTGGCGCCGCTCGCGAAACGAGACGCGTCGTGGTTCGTGGAATCAGAGGCCAACAAGTCGATCGGGAAGCTACGCATGCCGGGCTCGATGGAAATCTTGAAGGCGAACATCGTACGGCCTTCCTATCGCGAGATCGTGCGGCAGGGGTGCATCAACGGGTTCGTAGAACTGCGCGATGAGGAGGGACTCGACGAGATCCTGAAAGCGGCGGCTTACGGCGCACCAGCACAGGCCCGCCAGGTGGCAGTTAGCGCGCTTGGGCGGCTAGGGCAGTATTTCGAGGGGCGCAAGAAGGATCTCGGCGAGACGCTGGCGGAGTTCACCAATGACCCCGACTTTCGCGTGCGAATTGCCGCAGCAAACGCGCTCGCGGCGATCGGGGCGAAAGACCAGACGCCCGCACTTGAACGGATGGCGGCGAAGGAACTCGATGGGCGAGGCGTACGAACTGCTCGCGAAACCGCCGGGAAGCTGCGAAAGAGCGGCGAGACGGGTGGCGAGATCAAGTCCCTGCGCGAGGAATTTGAGAAGTTGCGCGAACAGAACGGCGAGCTGCGCGACAAGGTGGACCAATTGGAGGCGCGCGCCAACCGCAAGCCGTGAGCGGTGGATCGACAGGTTGGAGATTGACGCGGACAATCGCCTCGTGAACGCCGAACCGGAAGGACCCTTTGTCCTCGCGATAGACCAGGGGACGACCAGTTCTCGTGCATTGGTGGTGGACGTCAGCGGCGCGGTGGTGGCCGTGGGGCAGCAGCCGTTCGAGCAGCGCTACCCGCAGCCTGGATGGGTAGAGCATGACCCGCTGGAGATCTGGCAATCGACGCAGGATGCGATTGGCATGGCATTGGCGGGCGCCGGGCTGCTGCCGCGCGAACTGAGCTGCGTGGGGATCACCAATCAACGCGAGACCGTCGTCGTCTGGGACCGGGCGACAAGCGAGCCGCTGGCGCCTGCGATCGTATGGCAAGACCGACGCACCGCGGGCATTTGTGATGAATTGCGGGCCGCTGGCCACGAAGAAACAGTGCAGCGATTGACCGGATTGAAGCTCGACCCGTACTTCAGCGGGACGAAGCTGGCGTGGCTGTTGCGAGGCGACCCGGAGTTGCGGCGACGCGCGATGGCCGGCGAAGTGTGCGCGGGTACGGTCGACTCGTGGCTGATTTGGAAGCTGACCGGCGGCGAACGGCATGTCACGGACTACACGAATGCAAGCCGCACGCTGCTCTTCAACATCCGGCGGGGGCGGTGGGACGATGAGCTCTGCGCGATGCTCGATGTGCCGCGGGCGATGCTCGCCACGCCTCAACCCTCGCAGTCGTTGTTTGGGACGACATCCATTGAGGTTTTGGGAGCGGCGCTGCCGATCTGCGGCGTGGCTGGCGACCAGCAAGCAGCGCTCTTCGGCCAGGGCGGCTTTGTGCCGGGCGCGGCCAAGAATACCTATGGGACGGGCTGCTTTTTGCTGGCGAACAGCGGGCGAACCGCGATCACCTCAACCACGGGCATGTTGACCTCGATTGGCGCCGGTGCGGGAGCGAGCGGGCCAGAGTATGTGCTCGAGGGGTCTGTCTTTGTGGCCGGGGCGCTCGTGCAATGGCTCCGAGACGAGCTCGGGCTGATCGAACGATCCGACGACATCGAAGCGCTGGCAGCGAGCGTGCCGGACAGCGCCGGAGTTGTTGTGGTGCCGGCGTTTACTGGCCTGGGCGCCCCAGACTGGGACCCGCACGCCCGCGGGGCGATTATGGGCCTGACTCGCGGGACAACGAAGGCGCACATCGCGCGGGCGGCGCTGGAGGCCATCGCACTTTCAAGCACAGAGTTGCTTGCGGCGATGAACGCTGACCTTCCGGCGCCTATCAGCGAATTGCGTGTGGATGGGGGCGCAGCACGAAACGACCTGCTGATGCAGTTGCAAGCGGACGTCGCCGGGATACCAGTGGTGCGCCCGCGGAACGTTGAGACGACTGCGATGGGCGCTGCGTACCTCGCGGGATTGGAAGCGGGCATCTGGTCTGGCCGGGACGAGATTACGGAAATGGCGGACGACGAGCGGGTCTTCTTGCCGAAGATGTCGCCGTACGACCGTCAGCAACGCTTGGGCGGGTGGCGACGAGCGGTTGAGCGGACGCTCGGCTGGGCGCAACCGGAATGACGCTGGCCGAACTGGCTTCTGGCCCGCCGCTGGACCTTGCGATCATCGGCGGCGGGATCAATGGCTGCGGGATTGCCGAGGAAGCGGCGGCGCGCGGGCTGCGCGTGGCTCTGTTCGAGGCGGACGACTTCGGGTTCGGGACGACCTGGCGTTCGACCAAACTGATCCACGGGGGATTGCGTTACCTGGAGCACGGAGACGTGCGCCTGGTTTTTGAATCGTTGCGGGAGCGGGCGTGGCTGTTGAAGACGCGTCCGCACCTGGTGAAGCCGCAGCGATTCATCTTGCCGATGCTCCCGTGGACGCGGCGGCCCGCGTGGCAGCTGCGCATCGGGCTGGCGACCTACGACCTGCTGAGCTTGTACCGGGCAGTGCCATCGCATCGAAAGTTGGGAGATGAGCGTCTTCACGAACTGGCGAGATTCTTGCCGACGGAGACTCGCGGGGGCTTCACGTTCTTCGATGCGCGGGTGATAGCACCGGAGCGTTTGGCGTTGGAGATGGCCTTGGAAGCGCGTACGCACGGCGCTTCGATACACAACCATGCACGCGTGATACGCGTAGTTGTGAAGGCGGGGGTGGCAGCGGCGGTTGAGGTGGAGCACGGAGACGAGCGATATACCATCCCAACGAAGGCCGTGGTGAACGCTGCCGGACCGTGGGTGGACGCGGTGAACGAATTAGGCGATCTACCGCCAGCCGAAATGCTAGGGGTGACGCGGGGGACCCACATTGTGGTGGAACTGCCCCAGGAGCCTGGCCGGGATGCAGTGTTTTCGACGGCGCGGAGCGATGGACGCGTGTTCTTCGCGGTGCCGCAAAATGGTTTGCTGCTGGTTGGGACGACGGATGAGCGGTTCGATGGCAAGCCTTCGGAGATTCGACCGACGGCGGAGGACGTGGATTACCTCGTCTCCGAGGCGCGCGAGTTGATGCCGGGGCTAGACATCACGCGCGAGCGGGTGCGTTACGCGTACGCGGGGTTGCGGCCGTTGCAGAAGGTTGCAGGGGGGCCGGAAGCGGCGATCAGTCGCCGGCATGAACTCATTTCGCACGAACAGTTGGGCGGTGCAAAGGGCGTGTTCAGCGTTGTGGGCGGCAAATTGAGCACCTTCCGGCCGCTAGCGGAGGAAGTTGCCGAACGTCTTTATCCACCCCACAAAAGGAGTCCGCGGGAGGAATCGGTGGTCGGCGACTGGGCCGAAACGCTGCGGAGGACCGGACTGCCGCTGGAAGTGAAGAAGCATCTACGCGTTTATGGCGCCGGGATCGAGCAGGCGGTGGCGGAAGGGAGCGAGGTGATCTGCGCGCATGCGAGCGCGATCACCGGCGAGGTGTTGTACAGCGCCGCGAACGAGAAGGTCGAGACGCTCTCGGACTTGATGATGCGCCGCACTGGCATCTCCTGGGGGGCGTGTCGAGGGCTCTGCTGTCACGTGGAGGTTGCCAGGCTTGCTGGTTCGGTACTGGGCTGGGATGCGGCCGCGCAAGCGGCGCAGGTGAAGGCATTCGAATCTGAGGTGGCGTACCATTTACCTACCGAGGAGATGCTGAGACGTGACGGAGAGAAGTGATTCGGAGGCGCTTGACGCTTCCACGCGGGCCGCTGCGGCACTGATGAAGCGCAGTCGTCACACGGTGGCGCTCTCTGGCGCGGGGCTCTCGGCGGAAAGTGGGATCCCCACGTATCGCGGCGCCGATGGCCTATGGACAAAGTTCGGAGAGCCGACGATCGACGGCTGGGAGATGTTCTGCGCGGACCCCGGGCAATGGTGGGAGGTGGCGTTAGAGCGGCGCGAAGGGACTGAATTTGGCCGGGCAATCGACAACGCAGAACCGAACCACGGGCATATTGCTATGGCTGAACTGGAATCGATGGGGCGGCTGGCCCACGTCATCACTCAAAATATCGACAACTTGCACCAGCGAGCGGGCTCACGTTCTTTGACGGAGATTCACGGGAACCGGGCGATGGTGCGCTGCATGAATTGCGGCAACCGGACGCTGCTGGCCGCTACGGATTTGGACCGTCTGCCGCCGCTCTGTTTGATATGTGGCGGCATCCTGAAGAACGACACGGTGATGTTCGGCGAGCCGATCCCGGACGATGCCTTGCGCGAGTGCTACAAGCAGTCGGCGTTGGCGGATCTGTTCCTCGTGGTTGGAACCTCAGCGGTGGTGTACCCGGCGGCTGATTTCCCGGTGATGGCGAAGCGCAGAGGCGCGCCGTTGGTGGAGATCAACCCGGACGAGACGGCGCTCTCAGAGATCGCGGACGTGGTTGTCCGCGCCTCCGCGGGGGTGGCTTTGCCAGCGATCGTTGAACTGCTGCGGGAGTGGTGAGCTAGTACAGCCCGGGCACTATGCGCCAACGCACGCGGCCCGCATAGGCGGCGTAGTCGCCTGATCGCGTAAGCACCCGCTCCTCGGCCGAAATCCGCATCAACTGGCACACGGTGACCACGGACAGTAGTGCGACGTTGAGCAGCGATGGATTGGCGAGGATGAAGCCGCCGGCCGTTATCGAGTGGGAGAGATAGATCGGGTGGCGAACCAACCGGTATGGACCGCTGCTTTTAATGCCACGGTTGGCCGCGACTACACCGAAGCTGCGGCCAAGCGACCAGAATCCGTAGCAAGTAAGCGTGAGTCCCAAAACCTGCACGATTGTGCCCATCGCGAGTGCTCCGCCCGGAGCGCCGTCCACAGGTTGGAATGCGAGTGGCAACCAACCGCCGATCGTGGCGACAAGCCAATCGGCTGGGCGGACGCTCGTGTCGAATGAACGTCGCCGAGCCAGGAACACGCCCACGAGCAATCCCTGCTCGATAGCGAAGAAGAGGCTGGTCACACTGTGGTCCACGACTACGTGCCGGGCGTGGACGTAGAAGAACAACGCCGAGATTACAACGAGGGCAGCATCCTGCGCGGTCGAGCCCCAGCGACGGATGCGATTTCGCGAGCGGCCGATTGTAGCTTCGGTGGGGAGGGTCACGTGAGACTCCAACGTAAGCGAGTGTATTAGGAGAATCGGCCCGAGCCGGCCGGCCGAATAGTGCCGTGGAGTCTGCTTCAGCGCGCCTGGCCTGCCGATATATCCGGTGGGCGCAAGAGCCTGCCCGGGCTACAGGTGATGAGGGCGTGGACATTGGGTGACCGGGCTTTAGCAACAGGCAAAAAGGACGAATGTCCTAGTAGCTTCACCCACTGAAGCGCCCGGCGAACAACCGGCCAACTGTTGGAGGCCACTCCCGCAAGGGAGACCACCAGTTGCGCGGCCGGCATGACCGGCCGACGCCAAGTAGGGACGCACAACAATCTGGGGCAATGCCCCGCAATTACGGAAAGAGGTAGGAGAACACCATGACCAAGCTCAAGAACTGGACGCTTACCAAGGTAGCCTCGATGCAGGCTCGCACGGACGAAGAGGGGCAAGGGCTGGCTGAATACGGCCTGATCCTCGCTCTCATCGCCGTCGTGTGCATCGTCGCCCTCCAGGCGCTCGGCGCCGGCATCGGCGGCGCGCTCGACAGCGTCACCGCCGACCTCTAAGCAACTGCCGTAGCAAAAAGGGGTGGAAGGTTTCAAGCCTTTCACCCCTTTTGCGGTCGGCTCCTCTCCCAAACACTCTAGGAGCATCGCATGAATCGGCCTCAACGCGGGACAGCGAACGCAAACCCGCTCGGCGCTTGCAGGCGGTTGCTTCGGCGCATTCGTGCCACGGACACCGGGCAGAGCCTCGTGGAGTTCGCGATGGTGCTGCCACTTTTTCTCGTCTTGCTGTTCGCGCTCGTGGACTTCGGTCGTGCATTCTACGGCTGGCTTGTCATCACCAACGCAGCGCGCGAGGGGGCAAGGGCGGGGGCGGTGGCGCCCCACAAGGACGACTGGCCGATCATGCAAACGGCAATCTACAAGAGCATGTGCAACCCCTACCCAGGCAGTTGTTCGGTAAGTCCCTCCAAACTCACGCTCACCTCGACCGGTGTTAACGGCGCGCGGGGTAACCAGATCAGCGTACAAATCAATTACGCATTCACATATGCGACGCCCATAGGAAGCATCATCAAGTTGGTTCCAGGCGGCGGTGGCGGACTCGCAACGCCCGTGATCTCGGCTTATGCAGCGATGCGCCTGGAGTAGCGGGTGCACCTGAATACAAACGAAGGACGAGTTGCGGCTCGTCCTTTTTCATTTTCCGGCCCGGCGGCCCCAGCACTGCGGAGTTGGGCGTTCTCCGCCGAAACACTGAACAACGCGTGCGCGTCCGGCGGCGGCTTCCGCGACGGCGTCCGAGTGAAAGATAGATCCGGTAAGCCTCTCGGCCTGGCGGAGAACAACCTAATCCTCGCAGCGGATGGCGAGAACCAGACTGTGGCCGGGCGAACTCCCGACCGATATTCCAAGGGGAGGACAAACTAAATGGCACGACAGATTGCAGCAGCTACTAGCGGGTCCAGTCGAAATCGCGGTGTGCTTATGCTCGCCGCCGTGTTCGGCATTCTCAGCGCGTTGCTGATGTTTGCATTTTTGAGCAGCCGGGGCAGCGATACGCCCGCTGATGCGGGCTTCACAACCGGCGGGGCGGCGGCTTCGGTGGTGGTGGTGACTCG
>JBBQGT010000085.1:0-14719 GCA_038323265.1 Tepidiformales bacterium | reverse complement strand
TTGGACAAGGACGTCGTACCAACTCAGCGAGAGTCCGCGCTGGAGTTGCAGCTCGGCTTCGAGCCGTTCGATGAGGCGGGCGTGGGCCGTTAGGAAGGTGTGCCAGGCGTTGAGCGTGGCAACGTTTGGGAGCTGCAGCATACTTCGATGATAGTAAGGATCGTTGCGCGCGCAACCTCTTGCCAGCCTCGGGCTGGGGTGATACATTAGTTGCATACACAACGAGTTGGCCATGACGCCACCTCCTGGAAGGTCCCAGAACATGTCCGCACTTCAGCAATCCATCGACATCGCCGATCGGGGGAACGGTTCGCGACCGAGATCGACTGGCTCGATTCTCGTCACTCTTTCTCGTTCGGAGGGCACTACGACCCGGAGAACACGCACTTCGGCCTGTTGCTAGTGAGCAACGACGATGTGATCGCGCCGAACACGGGCTTTTCGACCCACCCACACCGCGACATGGAGATCGTCACGTGGGTGCTGCGTGGTGAGCTTGAGCACAAGGACTCGGAAGGGCACCGCGGGCTTATCCACCCCGGGCTTGCGCAGCGGATGAGCGCCGGAACCGGCATCTTTCATTCGGAGATCAACGCCACTCAGGATGCCGAAGTGCACCTCGTGCAGATGTGGGTGGTGCCGGACACGGAGAAGGTGAAGCCAGGCTACGCCGAACTAGACATCAACAGCGAACTCGCGAAGGGCGGCCTGGTGGCGGTTGCTTCGGGGCAGGGCCACGATGCGGCGATCTCTATCCGCCAGGAGGGCGCCGTCCTCTGGGCCGGCCGTCTGAAGGCTGGCGAGCAAGTGCGTCTGCCAGATGCGCCGTTCGTGCACGTCTTCGCAGCCATCGGAGACGTTGACCTCGGCGCAGGCGGAAAGCTGGCGGCGGGCGACGCTGCAAGGCTGACGCTGGCCGAAGGTCTGACGATGACGGCTGGTTCCGAAGGAGCCGAGGTCCTGGTCTGGGCGATGAACAAGGTCATCCAGTTCGAGTAAGGCCGACACTGTTCAGAGTTCCCGCGGGGGCGACCAAGAGGCCGCCCCGTTTTGGAGTCCAGGAGGTCGACTATCTCGGAGCGAAGGCGCTTGCGGCCATTTCACGGATGTACCCGGCCACCAGATCGGGCGCTTCCATGGGGATGAAGTGTGAATACTGCGGAAGGGGCACGTCCAGGCCGTGAAGGAAATGGCTAGCGAGGTCCGGGGCGGTGGGCGAACTGCTCATGTCAGTCTGAGCGGGGTCCATGCGGCCTTTTGCGCGCATGACGCGCACGGGGATTCGGACGCTAGCGATCTGCTTGTAGATCGCCTCGCCGCCACTGGCCGCATAAGTCGCCGCCTCAATCTCGGGCGGACAGGCGAGCACGAAGCCTTCGCCGTCCGCGGCGGGAAGCAGACCGTACTGGCAGTAGTCCTTCAGGGTAGCCGGATCCCAGGCGTTGAAGGGAGGACGGTTCGCGAAGCGTTCGTACATCTTTTCGGCCGACGCCCAACGATTGCGACGCCGGGCCGCGAAGTGTTCACCCTCGCGTAGCGTGAGGTAGGCATCCTTCGGCAAGATCACGGGATCGAAGAGCAGCAGCTTCCCGAAGAGCGTGGAATCGATGGCAGCCGCCAGGGTGATAGCGTAGCCGCCTTTGGAGTGGCCGACGGCTAGCACGTCGCGAAAGCCGAGATGGCGACTCACTTCCACGACTTCGGTGGCGAAGTTGCGCCAGGCGTACGGCGGCGCTAGTTTTTCGCTTTGGCCGTGGCCGCGCATGTCGATGGCGACGCAGTGGAGGCCGGGGAGGCGCTCGATGATCTGGTCTCAGCAACGCGCGTGGAAACCGGTGGCGTGGGCGAAGAAGACGGTTGGGCCATCTGCCGGCCAGTCGTAGAGGGCGAGTTCAACTCCGTTCGCGCGAACCCGCGATTCGATCACCGGACGCATATGCCGAGATCGTACAGGGCGATCGTTGCGCCCGTACAACAGCGTGCGCTCGGGTTGGCGGGTAGAATGGGAAGATGCACGACGAGGCCCTCGCTCAACTCGCGGCCACACCGGCAACGCTGGCCCACCTGGTGGCCGAAGCGGACGACGCGACGCTCGACGGCGACACGGCTGGGCAATGGAGCGCGCGGACGTTGCTCGCTCATTTTCGCGACGATGAGTATCTCTGCATGCGAGTTGCGTTGGAGCGGATGCTGGCGGAGGAGTCGCCCGTGCTGCGCTTTATCGACGGCGCGGAGTGGGAGCCCACGAGGCGGCGGACGCGGGACCGCAAGGAATGGCTGCTGGGCGATTTCGCGCTCCAGCGGCAGGCAAGCATCGCCATCTTGCGGGGATTGGAAGCAGGCGATTGGGAGCGTGAGGGGCGGACGGAGGAGCGGGGAACGTTCACGATCGGCGGGTTTGTGGGAGCGTGGGCACAGCACGACGCGGAGCACATCACCTCGCTGGAGGCGGTGCTGGGTGAGACGCTCGCAGAGGTGAAGGCGCGCCGGGCGCGGCGGGACGGGTGAGTGTGTCCGACGAACATCCGAAACGCTTGGGCTACACGGAGGGCTGGACGCCAGTCGAGCGGCGCGATACGAGGCCTGAAGTGGCCGAAAAGCAGCGGGAGCTGTGGCTGGCGATGAGCGGTGTTGAGCGGGCGACGGAGGTGTTGCGCTGGGGGCACACCCTAAACTGCATCCGTTACGAACGCATCCGTGGAGCGAACCCGGGGGCGAGCGAACGCGAGGTGCTGGCGCTTTACACCGAGGAGACATACCGCGATTCGGTCTCTCCCGAGCGATTGGCGGATCTTTCCGTAAGGATCAGGGCGGCTGCGCCCTTGCCACGCGGCGATCCTTCGTGATGCGTTAATCTTGGCGGCGATGCCCGTGGAATCCCGTCCCCTGGTGCACATCTACTGCGATGGCGCGTGCTCGCCGAATCCCGGATGGGGCGGTTGGGGGGCACTGCTGATTTCGCCGAGCCACGGCAAGACGCGAGAGCTGTCTGGCGCGGAGCCCAATTCGACCAACAACCGGATGGAGTTGACGGGCGCGATCATGGCGCTCCGCGCGTTGAAAAAGCCATGCACAGTGTTGCTGCACACCGATTCGACCTACGTCCACAACGGCTTTTCGAAGGGTTGGGTGGCGAAGTGGGAGAAGAACGGCTGGCGCACGGCGAGCAAGGGCGAGGTGCAAAACGTAGACCTCTGGAAACAACTGGCGGAGATGGTGGCGTACCACTCGGTGGAGTGGGTGTGGGTGAGGGGTCACTCGACGAACATCGACCATAACCGCGTGGACGCCCTGGCGGTGGCGGCTCGTGAGGCGCTTGCCCGCGGCGTGACAATGATGGGCTAGCCTCAGGCCTCCCGAGCATGCGGGTTGTTGGCCTCGCTATTCCGTGGGGATTCAACCCTGTACCTTATCGACCGATGTTCCTGCTCGCTTACGTGCCATTCCTCTCAATCACGATTAACTGGGACCCAACGCTGGCCGACATCGGCCCGTTCACGCTGACGTGGCACGGGTTGTTCACGGCGCTGGGGATCATCGGTGGCGTAACGCTTTCGGTGTGGTTGGCGAAGAAGGACGGCATCCCGCCGGAGATTGGCCAGGAGATCGCGCTGGTGGGCGTGCCCTCCGCTATCGTTGGCGCGCGCCTTTTTTATGTCATAGAACACTGGGGCAGCAAGTTCAGTGACGACCCGTTGAAGGCGGTGACGGGCATCACCGAAGGCGGGATAACACTCTACGGTGGGTTGATCGGGGGAGTGGTCGGCGGATTGATCTACTCCTTGCTGCACAAGTGGCCGATTGCCATCACGTTCGACGCGGCCGCGCCGGGGATGCTCCTTGGACAGGCGATTGGACGCCTTGGCGACCTGGTCAACGGCGAGCACATCGCCAAACAGACGGACCTGCCGTGGGGCGTGGAGTACACCAATCCAGGCAGCCCACAGTATTCATACTTCCACAACTTATTCCCCGAAAAGTGCCAACAACTGGCCGCGGACCCGCTGGGCAACTGTGCCGTTCACCCGACAGCTGGCGGGTACGAAATGCTCGGCGACCTGCTGATCCTCGGCATCCTGCTGTTTGTGGCGCGGCGGTTCCTGCGCGTGCCAGGGTGGCTGTTCTGCAGCTACATGGCGATGTACGGGGTGCTGCGTTTCCTGCTTTCGTACACGCGCATTGATGAGAAGACCTACTTCGACATTCCGACGCCGCAGATCGTCAGCGGGTTGCTGATCGGCCTGGCGGTGATCATGGCCGGCATCTTCTACCGCTGGCCGGGGCCGATTACGCCTGAATACGCAGACCGCGTATGGGGCGACCTGCCGCCGCCTGAAGAACCTCCCGCAACGCCTGCCTGAAGCCGCATGGCGAGACTTCAGGTCACGCTCTATGGGAACGCCAACTGCGGACTCTGCGTCCAAGCCGAGGCGATGCTTAAGCGCATCTCTCATCGGATTCCGCTTGAAGTCACCGTAGTGGAGATCGATTCGGAGGCAGCGCTTCAGAGGCGTTACCTGTTCGAAATCCCGGTCGTTATCGCAAACGGTAGGGAAGTGGCGCGCGCCCCGATCTACGAGACGACGCTGGAAGACGCACTGACCGAAGTGGCCGAAGCGGGAGGCGTTTAGAAGACGAAGTAGACCGAGGCAATTGCAGCAGGGAGCACGAACCAGAGCGCCCCGGCCATCGCGATGGCGACGGTGGCGAACAGCGTGGCGTCGTCTTCTGGAGGGTCGCCCGCGTGGCCAATCGCGGCCCAGAGCGTTGCGAGCGGCGCCTGCATGATGAGGCGGGATCGGCGGCGAGCGACCGAGGCGCCGGCGAGAAGCATCGCCGAGAGCAGAAAGAAGAGTACGAAGAGGATGGCGATGGCCGCCGTTTGGACGACGCGGTTGGCGAGGTTGATCGCCCCAAAATACTGGGAGACCGAGGCCAACAGCGGCACGAGGATCCCGCCAGCGAACAGCGCAGGCGCACCAATCCCTCCGCCCGAGAACGACGGCGCAAGCCGGTCCATTTCGATGCGCGCGTGTGCCAGCAGTCTTCGCTCTGGGGCAGCGGGCGGGCACTGCGCCTCACGACGCATGTAGAGGCGTCGCAGGCTGGCGACGATTCCCACGGCATACGACTTGACGATGTAGGCAGCGACAAACTCCGCACCCCATTCAACGACCGACTTGAGGGGGCCAAACCGCGGCACGCGTGGCTGGCGGTAGCCTTCGCGGTCGAGCACTTCGAGCGCGCGGATCGTGCGGCGGTGGGCGTGTTCGAAGCGCTCGGGCTGAGCGAGGACCGCCTGCTCGGCGAGTTCGGCGGCGATGCGCGCCTCGACGTCCGCCTGGCTCCCGAAGCGGGCGAAGGCGTCTTCAGCGAGCGCCTCGGAATCGCCCGAAAGGAGCCTACGGGTGCGGCCCAGTTGGTCGGTCACTTCATCGAGCAGGAGCAGGTCATCGGGCTTGAGGTCACCGATACGGGTGCGCAAGCCGCGCATCCGCGTTTCGAGAGAACGCGCCGGTTCCGCGGCTACTTCGGGCGGCTTTTCCGGTTCCACAGCGGCAGTCTACACGCTGCTCATCGTCCCCCGCGGCAGGGTTCAAGCGCGGCAGAAGGGCGGTTGGCGGCGTATCCTAAAGTCCGTGACCACCGAACGAGCCTTCCGCCGCACCAAAGCGGATGCCGTCTATGAGGCGATCCACGATTCGATCGTCGCCGGTGACTTGCGTCCCGGGGAGCACCTGCGCCAGGAAGAGGTGGCCGCCCGATGGGACGTTTCGCAGACGCCCGTACGGGAGGCGTTCCGGCGCCTGGCGAGTGAGGGATTCATCGCCTATGCCGCCAATCGCGGCGTGGTGGTGAAGGGTGTGCCGGTAGCCCCGCCAGCCGCGCCGTTAGACGTGCTGGCGCGCCGCTGGGATGAGTTGACGCGCGATCCTGACAGCGTGCCGGGCAGCGATTGGCCGTAAAACCTTCGGGAGTCGCACCGTTGAAAAGCGTTTAGCGGTCGCTTATTCTTGACCAACTAAGTCAACATTGGGTGTGGCAGTGACAACCGAACCTCAGACCTCGCTCTCCCTGGATGCCGCGCTCCCTCGTGCCCAGGAGTTGGCGGGGCAGTTCGCGCTTTCGGCAGGGGAGGTGGACCGCACGGCGGCGTTCCCGTTCGCGAACTTCGAAGCGCTGGGAGACGCGGGATTGCTCAACCTCACCGTGCCGGAACGGTTCGGTGGTTCGGGCGCCGGGTTGGAGACGGCCTGCCGCGTGGTCTCGGCGATTGGCGGCGGCGAGCCGTCGACGGCGCTGGTTTATGCCATGCACCTGATCTACCACGCGCTCCCGGCCATCACCGGCTTTTGGACGCCATCGGTGCACGAAATGATGTGTCGCGAGTCGGTGGAGGGCATCGCACTGGTCAATGTGATGCGAGTCGAGCCGGAGTTGGGCACCCCGACGCGCGGCGGGCTGCCTTCGATGACGGCAACGCGCACGGCTTCCGGCTGGCGCGTTTCGGGGCACAAGATGTACGCAACCGGGAGCCCATTGCTTCGCTACTTCATCTGCTGGAGCCGTACGGCGGGCGACGACCCACAGGTGGGCTGGTTCGTGGTGCCGAGGGACGCACCGGGCCTGAGAATCGTTGAGACGTGGGACCACATGGGGATGCGGGCGACCGGCAGCCACGACCTGACCCTGGAGGGCGTCGAGATACCGGCGGAATACGCGGTAGATGTACGGCCTCCGCGGGCGTGGTTCCCGCCAGACCCGGTCGGTGCGTCGTGGAACAACCTGGTGCTAGCCGCGCTCTACCACGGGATTGCGCGGACGGCTGCGAACTGGCTAATGGGCTATCTACACGAGCGCGTCCCGGCGAATCTCGGAGCCTCGCTGGCCACGCTACCTCGCTTCCAGAGCAGCGTGGGAGAGATCGAAGCGCTCCTATGGGAGAACGAGCGGTTGGTGTTCGGGCTTGCAGCGGAACTGGACGCGAGTGGCTACGACCCAACGGTTGCATCGCAAAGCGCGTTCGCCAAATACGCGACCACGAACAACGCGGTGAGGGCGGTGGACATCGCCATGAGCCTCATCGGCAACCCGGCGTTGGCCCGCGCCAACCCGCTGGAGCGCTACCACCGGGATGTGCTTTGCAGCCGCATTCACATGCCGCAGGACGACATGGTAACGCTGAACGCAGGCAAAGCCGCTCTTGGAATTCAACCATGATTACCACCACATTCGCACCGGGAGGCACCCATGCCAGTTGAATTTATCGGGATGATCGGAACACGCTCGGCCTCGGAACTCGATGGGCCTGCGTCTTCGCTGGTCGGTGGGCACATCGAACCTGAGTTCGTACGCGACTTCGCACGGACACACGAAACCGCGGGCTTCGACCGGGTGCTGGTGGGCTACGGTTCGAGCGGACCGGATGGCTTCAGCGTGGCCTCGTACGCCGCTTCGATGACAGACAAGCTTGGCTTTCTGATCGCTCACCGGCCGGGTTTCGTCGCGCCGACGCTGGCCGCGCGCAAGGCGGCAACGCTTGATCAGTTCACGGGCGGGCGGATTGCCCTGCACATCATCACGGGCGGGAACGACGCCGAGCAGCAGCGGGACGGCGATTGGCTGGACCATGATGCCCGCTATCGGCGGACCGATGAGTATCTGGAGGTGCTGCGAAAGACGTGGACGGCGACGGAGCCGTTCGATTTCGAGGGGGAATTCTATCACGTCCGCAAGGCGACCTCGGAAGTGAAGCCATTCCAGCAGCCGCACCTGCCGGTGTACTTCGGCGGGATGTCCGGGCCAGCCCTGCCGGTTGGGGCGAAGCACGCGGACGTGTTCGCGATGTGGGGCGAACCGCTAGCCTCGGTCCGCCAACAGATGGCCGAAGTACACGCCGAAGCAGCGAAGTTCGGGCGAAAGCCGCGCTTCAGCGTTTCTTTCCGGCCGATCATTGCAGCGACCGAAGAGAAAGCGTGGGAGAAGGCGCACGATTACCTGGAGCGCATCGTTTCGTTGCGAAAGCCGGCCAACGGCGCACCGGCGAACTACAAGCCCCAGGCTGTCGGATCGCAACGGTTGCTGGGGTTGGCGGACCAGGCTGAAGTCCACGACGACCGCCTCTGGACGGCGATTGCGGCCGCGGTAGGCGCATACGGAAACACCACGGCACTAGTCGGCACACCCGAACAGGTGGCTGAATCGATGCTGAAGTATTACGACGCTGGCGTGACCACCCTTCTCATCCGCGGGTTCGAGCCGATGCCCGACGCGGCGGAGTACGGACGGGAGCTGATTCCGCTCGTTCGCGCCGAAGTTGCGAAGCGCGACAGGCACCTCGCTGCCGTTGGTTAAGCGGTCCAGTGAAACGGGGCCGGACGGCCCTCCCCTAACCACGGCGGCGATGCCACGATGGTGAGGATGCAGCCAGAACAAGCGAACCTTTTTGCGCGTCTCGGAGGGCGCGAGGCCGTGAGCCGCGTGGTCGAGCGCTTTTACGACCTAGTGGAGTTGGATTTGGAGCAGCGCGCCGTCTACCCCGCGGACCTGGAGCCAGGCAAGGAGCGGCTGAAGCTGTTCCTCGAACAGTGGATGGGCGGGTCCACCACCTATTCCGACCTTTACGGACATCCACGATTGCGCATCCGCCACTTTCCGTTCGTAATCGACGAACTCTCGGCGGGCCGTTGGCTGCGCTATATGCGCCAGGCGATGAAGGACGAGGGGATGGACGAAACGACACTGGCGACCGTGTTCAAAGCGTTCGGCCCACTGGCGCACCACATGGTGAACGCCGGGCAGGAGGTGGCCCGAGACTCGTACCAGCCAGGACAGCGGTTGGAGTAGAGAAGCGACCCGAGGCCGTGATGCTCGCGCTCGATCCGAAGCGGATACGCAACGACCCCGAACCTACAGTTGGGAAAACGTCGGATTTGGAGGGGTCGATGGCTACGAGTAAAGAACGTGCCGCCAAAACCACCTGGCGCTGGAGAGCCCGGGGGGATGGGCGGGGAACACCCTGAACGAGATGGTGAAACACCCGGCGGGATGAGTGGGCAAGCGCCCGTCCCGCGGGACGCCGGAGAGCACGGTCGGAGAGCCCGGTCGTGGCGGCGATTATCGAAAGACCAGCCTTGTAGCGGAGGCATAGGCGGCGAGTACCCGGAAAAGACAGGCGGCGCCCCAGAACGACGCGAGCTCGAACCGCCTTCGGATCGCGTATAGTCGCCCGCATGGCGGAAGAACCGACGGAAAACCTATTCCATCTGGCTCCGGATGCGATGCTGATTTTCGATGACGACGGGGTCATCCACGCTGCGAACGAGCGAGCCGGAGCGCTGGTTGGCGTGCCGTCAGCGGAAATGATTGGACGGAGCATGGCGGTCTTTGGCCCTCCAGGCTGGGACCCAAGTCCAAGCATTCAACGGTTGCTTCACGACGGGCTGGCGCGCGACGAATTCCGGCTGGTCCGCGGCGGCGAAGTGATTGATGTGGAGTACAGCTCGCGGGCACGCATTTCGGCCGGCAGACACATGACCATCATTCGTGAGACGTCCGAAATCAAGCGGCGCGAACGGTCGCTCCGACAATCTGAGGAGATGTTCGGACGCGCGTTCTTCGGTGCGCCAGCAGCAATGTCGATGTCGGGCGAACACGGCCGCTTTCTGCTGGTAAACGAACGATTTCTCGAACTGACCGGCTACTATCGCTCGGAGGTGATCGGGCGGTCAGCAGATGAACTCAAGCTCTGGGCGGTGCCAGACCAACGTGCCGCGGCCAGTGCGGCCCTGGTGGAGGCGACTTTCGTGCCTTGCTTCCCAGCTTCGTTCCGCTCGAAAGCCGGAGTTGTTGCCGAACTTCTAGTCTGCCTCTCGCGCATCCAGATCCAGGGGCAGCAGTGCGTGGTGACAGTTGCTTTCGAGCCGCCGGCGGCGGCCGCTTCGACGTAAGCGGAATTCCAGTTCGGGCTCTGCCGAGGTGCTGGGGTGTGGAGAACTACGGTTCGATCAACGCGTACACTAGCGGCACTTGAAATGACCGGAGAGGTGCCATGCAGGTAGCCCCAATCCCCGACCTCGACCCCGAAATCAACGAACTTCGGCTGACGACGGCGAATATTGTCAACCGCTACGTGATTCCCAACGAAGACAAGCTTGGCGATTGGGAAAACCCCTCGCGGGCGACGTTGTTTCGCGAGCTCCAGGGGCACGTGAAGGAAGCCGGACTGTGGGCGCCGCATCTGCCGAAGGAGTACGGCGGCATGGGCATCGGCTTCATGAAGCACGCCTACATGAACGAGATCCTTGCCTGGAGCGGCTTCTCGAACCCGATCTTCGGCGTTGTGGCACCCGATTCGGGGAACCAGACGATCCTCATCAAGTACGGCACCGACGAGCAGAAGAAGAAATGGCTGGAGCCACTGATCGCGGGCGACATCCGCTCGTGCTTTTCGATGACCGAGCCCGACGCGCCGGGTTCGAACCCCTACGCCATCCAGACGCGGGCGGTGCGTGACGGCGACGAATGGGTGATCAACGGGCGCAAGTGGTTTACGTCGGGTGCGAAGGGGGCCGCGTTCGCAATTGTAATGTGCCGTACGGAAGAGCCGGACGGCGTAGGCGGGACGCGCGAGAAGATGACCCAGATTATCGTCCCGACGGATACGCCCGGATTCAAGATCGAACGCAGCGTGCCCGTTTGGGGGCGCGACAGCAATCACTGCGAAATCACCTACACGAACGTGCGCGTACCGGTGACGAACCAGTTAGGCCGGACCGGTACAGGCCACCAGGCGGCGCAAGACCGCCTTGGCGCCGGGCGGGTGTTCCACTGCATGAATAGCATTGGCCAGATGTGGCGAGCGTTCGACCTGATGGTGCGCCGCTCCATCTCGCGCGAGGTACACGGCGGAACACTCGAGACCAAGCAGTTCATCCAAGGGTTCATCGCGGATAGCTACATCGACATCCAGGCGGCGCGGTTGATGACGATCCACACCGCCCAGGTGATCGATAGTGGCGGCGATTCGCGGACGGATATCTCGGCGATCAAGATCTTCGTGCCGGCGGCGTTTGAGCGGGTCGTGGACCGGGCGATCCAGGTGCACGGCGCGATGGGCGTCTCGGGCGACACGCCGCTAGCCGGGATGTACCAGGGGGCACGCACGTTGCGCATCGCCGATGGCCCGGACGAAGTGCACAAGATCTTGATCGCCAAGAACGTGCTGAAGAAGTACCACGATGGGATGAGCTGGGACTTCGGTATCTAGAATCGAAGTGCCAGCCTGAGTTTAGGCGGTTGGCGCAGACTCGCCGTCTTGCTGTTTGGGCTCCGCTGGGTCGCCTGGCTCGGCGAACTGGTGAGCGGCGTGGCCGTCGAAATCCATCCCGTAGATTCGCTTGAGGTCGGCGATGACGGCGAGCGCTCGCTTACCGTGGGGACTGGCTGCCATCTCGCCTTCCTCTCCCGGTACCGGGATGAACGAGTGCAGCACGATATTCTCGAGAAGGTTGCCCAGCGAGACGCCGTTGAATTCGGCGAGGCCCTTGAGGACCTTAACCATGCGTTTTTCCATGCGGACGCCCAGTTGGACGCGTTCGACGGGCAGGGGGTCGATTGAGTCTGACATGCAGGTTCTCCTCCATTGTTACCGCGGGACACAGGTAACATGACAGAGGTCGAGGCGCACGTCAAGAGAGATGCAATCTCCTTCGAAGCGAATGTGGCGCGCTTCAGGAGCCCTGGATGAGCCCCTCGCGCTTCTCTTCTTCGTACAGCCGCTCGGAGACGAACTCCTTAAGGAGCGTCTGGTAGCCCTTATGCTTTTTCGCGGCCACGGCCTTCAGGCGGGCGACGACGTCGGCATCGAAGCGGACGGCGACGGGCGTGGTGCGGGGGCGCGGCGGCGGGAGGCGCGGGTCGCGGTCTTCGCCCATCTCCAGCCAACCCGGCCCCAGCGCGTGGGTATCCCAGTAGTCCCGAAGTTCATCTTCAGTCGCGAACTCCGGGATGTCGTCGGGCGAATTGACCTCTATGAGGCCCGGTCCAACTACCTTCGTCGGTTTCGGTACAGTCTTCGTTCCCATCGTTCGCATCCCTCGCAGTCACGACACGTGTCAGGCGTCCCCTGAAAATGTACACGACGCGCAATAGTCGCCCTTCCTCAGTTCGACCGATGAGGCTCGACCGCTGCTCGTCGTTGCGGCCACTCGCGACCCGCACCGCTCTAGGGTCCAACACCGCGTCCTCCGCTTCGGCTGCGGTGACATCGTGACGTTCCCGAATGTGGCCCTCGTTGGCTTCGTCCCAGTCGAACATTCACCGCTCCCAGTATATACGATGGTAGTGCGCGCGCTAGCGCTTGCGGCTGCGTCGGTCGCGGCCACCGGCCTGGCTGCGTCCGTAACGCAGCGGACCGCCGCGCCCAGCGACGGCGGCGAAAGCGGACAGCTCCTCGGCGTCCGTGCCGACGAGTTCGCGTCGAAGCTCCACCACCTGGTCGCGTAGGCCCGCGGCCTTTTCGAACTCAAGGTTCTTAGCAGCGGATTTCATCTGCGATTCCAGCTCTTTGACCATGCGCAGGAGGTCGTCCTTCGGCAGATGGCGGGCGTCGCCGTCATACTCCGCTTTCTCTTCCGCGACAGCGCGGACATGGTCCGTGATGTCCTTGATCTGCTTGATGATGCTCAGTGCTTCGATGCCGTGCTCGGTGTTGTAGTCCAACTGAATCTTGCGGCGCCGGTAGGTCTCGTCGATCGCTGTTTGCATGCTGGCGGTCACCTTGTCGGCATACATGATGACGCGCCCTTCGACGTGCCTCGCGGCGCGGCCGATCGTCTGGATGAGCGATCGGTTGGAGCGCAGATAGCCTTCCTTGTCGGCATCGAGGATGAGCACCCGCGAGACCTCGGGAAGGTCCAGTCCTTCGCGCAGGAGGTTGATGCCGACCACCACGTCGTACACCCCGAGCCGCAGGTCGCGGAGGATTTCGACGCGATCCAACGTCTGCACTTCGGCGTGAAGGTAGTGGGTTTTGATGCCCATCTCAAGCAGGTAGTCCGCGAGGTCTTCGGCCATCTTCTTGGTGAGGGTGGTGACGAGCGTGCGCTGTCCCTTGTCGGCGACCGAGCGGATTTCATGCATCAAGTCATCGACCTGATTCTTCGTGGGGCGCACTTCGATTTCTGGGTCCAGCAAGCCGGTTGGGCGGATGACCTGTTCGACCACCTGGCTCGAGCGCTGGATTTCGTAGTCGGCGGGCGTGGCGCTGACGAAAACGGCCTGATTGATGTGCTGGTCGAACTCCTCGAAGGTAAGCGGGCGGTTGTCCATGGCGCTTGGCAGGCGGAAGCCGAATTCGACGAGGGTCTCCTTGCGCGCGCGGTCACCAAAGAACTGGCCCTGTACTTGCGGCAGCGTCATGTGAGATTCGTCAACGAAGATGAGCCAGTCTTCTGGGAAGTAATCGAGCAGGCACCATGGTTTGGACCCGGGCTCTCGCGCCTGGAGGTGGCGCGAGTAGTTTTCAACCCCGGCGCAGTAGCCAGTCTCACGCATCGATTCGATGTCGTAGTGGGTGCGTTCTTCGAGCCGCGCCGCTTCAAGGATCTTGCCCTGTTGCTTGAACACCTCAAGCTGTTCGGCCAGTTCTTGTTCGATGCCAGCGATGGCGCCCATCATGCGGTCTTCGGTGGTCACGAAGTGCTTTGCCGGGAAAATGTCTATCTCGGTCTTCTCGGCAACGATCTCGCCAGTCAGCGGGTCGAGTTCGACGATGCGTTCGACTTCCTCACCGAACCAATCGACGCGGACAGCGAGTTCGTCGTAGCTCGGGAGGACGGTGAGCGAATCGCCGCGCACCCGGAATCGCCCGCGGACGACGTTCATGTCGTTGCGCTCGTATTGCATGGCGATCAGCCGGCGGACGGCGTCGGCGCGCTTTTGGGTCTCGCCGACCTTGAAGTTGAGCACAAACTCCTGGTATTGGTCAGGCTCGCCGAGGCCGTAGATGCAGCTCACGCTGGCGACGATGATTGCGTCGCGGCGGGTGAAGAGTGAGCGCGTGGCTGCGTGCCGCAGCTTGTCGATCTCTTCGTTGATATCTGAGTCTTTGGCGATGTAGGTGTCGGTGCGAGGGATGTAGGCTTCCGGCTGGTAGTAATCGTAGTAGCTAACGAAGTATTCGACGGCGTTTTCCGGGAAGAACTCCTTGAGTTCCGAGGCGAGTTGCGCCGCAAGGGTTTTGTTGTGGGCGAGGATGAGCGCCGGACGGCCCGTCTGCTGGATGACGTTCGCCATGGTAAACGTCTTGCCGGAGCCAGTGACGCCGAGAAGGGTCTGGTAGCGGTCCCCGCGATTGACGCCCTCGACGAGCTTCGCGATCGCGTCTGGTTGGTCGCCCGTGGGTACGTAATCGGCCGTGAGCCTGAAGTTGGCAGGGGTGCGGGCGAGCATGTTCGCGGTCATCCGAATAGTCTACCAGCCCAGCAGAATGCGCACATCCGTTCTACGGACAAATTGTGCCGGGGACTGGGGTACAGGCGGGCTTCGAGGTTGGCGGGGGCGCAACGATGATCAGGGTCGTCGGTGTCGCGGTGGCAGTCGGCCGGGGCGTGGCTGTCCTGGTCGGACTAGGAGTGAACGTTGGCCGTGGCGTCTCGGTGGCAAACCTTGTCGGAGTCGGGGTCGGCGTTGTGGCCGCGGTGCTCGTGGCGTTCGT
>JBBQGT010000084.1:0-14724 GCA_038323265.1 Tepidiformales bacterium | reverse complement strand
TCGGGCGGCTTCTCGGTCTCGACGCAGCAAGCCTCAGCGACCTCGAAGCGCGGGGCATCATCGGCGCCGGCCCGCCCCCCGCCTGACCCAATCAAGAGACAAGAACATCACCTGGAGAGTGACATGGAATACCGCGACATTGTCTTCGAACCCGGCGCGGTGGCGCGCCTCATCCTCAACCGTCCGCGCTATCACAACGCCCAGCCGCCGCGCATGGTGGAAGAGATGGACGATGCGTTCGGTCGCGCAGTAGCGGATCCACAAACGCGCGTCGTCATCCTTTCGGGTGCCGGAGCCCATTTTTCAGCGGGTCACGACTTGGGCACGCCAGACTCGGTTACGGACCGGGAGGAACGCGGACTGACTCGTGAGCCCGAATCGCGCTACAAGAGCGCCCGAGCCTACTGGTACGAAGCCTCGATGCGCTGGCGCAACCTGCCGATCCCGACGATCGCCATGGTGCACGGGTACTGCATCTACGGCGGCTGGATCTTCGCTTCTTCGATGGACTTCGTGTTCGCGGCGGACAATGCGCTCTTCCTGCCTTCGCACACGCAGTACTTTACGGCGCCGTGGGACCTCGGCGCCCGGCGGGCGAAGGAGATCCTCTACGAGGGACGATTCATCACCGCCCAAGAAGCCCATGAGTACGGCTTCGTGAACCGCCTGTTAGCGGCTGATGACCTGGAGCGCGAAACGCTGGCCTACGCCGGTCGAGTGGCCGAGAACCCGCGCTTCGGCAATCGCCAGGTGAAGTTCTCGATCAACAACCAGCAGGATGGCATGGGATTTACGACATTTGCCGACTCGGCGTACCAGACGTACTTCATCAATTCCATCGTCCGGGATGACCCACTGGTGGGGCCGAACGGGGAGCGGCGGATGGCCGGAGTGGCGCACGCCAAGGAGCTGCTGAAGCGCGGTACGCCACCGACTCCGTTCGCCGATCCCGCCTAAGCCGGGCGTTGGCGGGGCTGTCTGTGGGCCGCTTATGATGCGGCCACAACGGGCGGTGCTGAGGTGGAGATGACTGAGCAAACCATCCGCGGGCGGACGGCCATTGTTGGGCTTGGCGAAACGCGGTACTACAAACGCGGCGCGGCTCCCGACCCAGAGTTCAGGATGACCCTGGACGCTATCAAGATGGCGGCGGACGACGCTGGCATCGACGTCCGCGACATCGATGGCTTCGCCTCGTTCAGCAACGACCGCAACGACCCGGCGCACCTGGCGGCGGCGTTGGGGATGAAACAGGTGGCCTTCAGCAACATGTTTTGGGGCGGAGGCGGCGGGGGTGGGTCCGGTGCGGTAGCGAATGCGGCGGCGGCGGTAGCAGCGGGCTACTGCGACATTGCTGTGGCCTATCGCGGGCTGGCACAAGGGCAGTTCGGACGGTTCGGGCAGGGCAGTACTTCCCGCACGGTGGCGGGCGCAGCGGCGTTTACGCATCCGTACGGCCTTATGTCGCCAGCGCAGACATTTGCGATGCGCGTGACGCGCTTCATGCATGACCACGGCGTGCAGCAGGAAGCGCTTCGGGCGGTTGCGCTGGCGAGTTATCACCACGCACAGTTCAACCCCCGGGCGGTGATGCATGGACGCCCGTTGAACACCGAGGACTACGACAACTCGCGCTGGATCGTCGAGCCGTTCCATCTGTTCGACTGCTGTCAGGAGAACGATGGGGCAGCGGCCGTGATCGTTACTTCGGCGGAGCGCGCCAGGGACATGAAGCACCGCCCGGCGTACATCCTTGGCGCGGCCCAGGGCAGCGACTTCCGCCAGGCCGCGACGGTACACAATGCGCCTGACTACGCCACGTCCAACTTCAAGACGCTTTCGCCGCGGCTCTATGCGATGGCGGGCGTTAGCCCGAACGACGTCGAGGTATTGCAGAGCTACGAAAACTTCACAGGCGGTGTGATGATGAGCATCGTCGAGGCGGGATTCTGCGAGCCGGAAGAAGTGAACGAGTTCTTCGACCTCGAGAACTTCCGCTTTGACGGTGGTCGCCTTCCGCTGAACACGAGCGGCGGCAACCTGGCGGAGTGCTACATGCACGGACTTGAGTTGATCACCGAGGCCGTTCGCCAGATTCGCGGCACATCGCCCTGCCAGGTGAAGAAGGAAGTGAACGTCTCAATGGTGACCTCTGGGCCGATGGTCCAACCGGTGAGCAGCCTGATTCTTGGCCGGGAGCCGAACCGATGACCAGCGCGCGAAGAATGTCCGATGCGGAACTCGGGACACCTTATCTCCCAGCGGGATTGCCGGCGCCCGCGCCATATCCCGAGGGCCTGGCCGCCGAATATTGGGATGCGAATCGCCGGCACGAACTGCTGGTGCAGCGTTGCACGGCCTGCCAGACATGGCAGTGGGGTCCGGAGTTCATCTGCCACGGATGCCACTCGGACGCCCTGACCTACGAACAGGTGAGCGGACGTGGGCGCATCTACAGCTGGGAGCGCTCGTGGTACCCCGTGCACCCGGCGCTTCAGTCAGGCGTGCCGTATGTGGTGGTGCTGGTCGAATTGCCGGACGCGGGGAACATCCGGATGGTGGGAAACCTGTTAGGCGACCCGAAGCAGGAGATCGTCATTGGCGGGGAGGTGGAGGCGGTGTTCGAAGACCACCATGATGCCGAGCCGCCGTTCACCCTCGTGCAGTGGCGCGTCATCGAGTAACGGGCCCGGCGAGGGGTCGCGGGGCGACGCCGGGCGAAATAGAATGCGCAGCAGTGATGGGCTCGATAACCGTCCGCTGGCCGGCAGAACTGAATGAGCATGGTGCGCCGCTGCTCTGGTTCGGAAGTTGGCTGACCGGAAGCGCGGGCTTCGAAGGCGGCTGGTTCTACAGTGGCCGGGGCGACGTGCGGCGAGTACCCCATCCCTGCCGAGGCGACCGGCCTTCGCATACGGCGTTGGCCGAATGAAGGTCTCGACGCCGAATACTCGGATGTGCTCGCTCTCGATAGACTCTCGCAGCTGTTCCCCTCGTCACTTGATTTCGACGCCACGCAGCCCTTTAGCCGCTTCGCAGAAAAGTTGATGGCTAACCGCACCGTCAGCGCAACATAGCACTACTGAAAGACACCTGAGGCGGCGTACTCGGCGATTTCGGCGTCGCTCATTCCGAGGACTTCGCGCAGCACTTCGTCGGTGTGTTGGCCCATGAACGGAGCGGCGTGGAGTCGGGCCGGGGTCTCGGAGAAGATCGTTGCTGGGCCGTCGTAAGGCGTGTTGCCCATGACGCCGTGTTCGCAATTCACGAAGAAGCCGCGGTGCGCAAGCTGAGCATCGGTGTAGAGATCGGAAGGCCGGAGGACCACGGCAGCTGGCACGCCCGCGCGCAGTAGCAGTGCTTCCAGGTCCCAGGGGTCCTGATCGCGGCACCAGGCGGCGAGAGCGGCATCGAGCTTGTCCCCGCTCGCGAGGCGATCGGCGAGGGTGGCTTCGGGAGCCACGATATCCCCCAGTGCGGCAAGTTTGCAGAGGGCTTGCCAGTGGCCGCTGGTTTCGCAGGCGATCGCCACGTACCGTTCGGTGCCAGCCGCCTGGTAGACGCCATGCGGGCAGGCGTGATCCGAGCGATGACCTGCTGCCTCTGCGACGCGGCCGTTTACTGTGTAGTCGAGGATCAACGGCTCGATGAAGTGGATGGCGGCTTCTACCTGACCAAGGTCCAAGTACTGCCCGACTCCGGTCCGGTTACGTTCGAAGATCGCTGCGGCGAGGGCGGCGACTCCGTACCGTGGGGCGATGAAGTCGGTATAGGCGCCCCATGTGCCGATCGGCGGACGGTCTGGCCAGCCGGTTAAGCCATGCAGCCCGGCGAGTGCGGAACCTTGCGTACCAAATCCGCGGTAGGTCGCATCGAGTCCCGTCTGGCCACAGAGGCAGGTGCTGAGCATGACGAGGTCCGGCCGATTGGCGGCGAGCGACTTGTAGCCGAGGCCCAAGCCGTCCAATACGCCGGGAATGAAGCTTTCAACGAGGACATCGGCCCAGGCGATCATCCGTTCGGCGAGCTCGCGGCCTTCGGGGAGGGACAGATTGAGGGCCAGGCCACGTTTGGAACTGTTGAAGTTGGCGAAGAACTGCGATCGGTCCAGCCCGGCTTCGCCGTCCTTAAACGGAGGACCAAGGCGGAGCACATCCGGGCGCGTGGAGCTTTCGATGTGGACCACGGTGGCGCCGTGGTCGGCGAGGGCTTTGGCGATGATGGGGCCGACGCCCACCCAGGCAAAGTCTGCGACCTTGAGGCCTTCGAAGGCGCGGCTGCGCGTTGCGGAGGGGGCGGTGGGAACCTGGGGAGCGCCCCGCGACTCGCTCAACAGGTGTTGGTGCTGTCCCAGCGTGGGCGCGGGCTCGACCATCCGAATCGGCGTGCGGCTGAGGAGCACAGACGCGCCAGGATGCTTGCGCCCGCCGATGTTCTCCCAGTAGCGCCGTTCCTGGAGCTGCGGCGTGCGAAGCAGTTCAGGGATGGTGCGCACTGGGGCGATCAGCATCTTGTGCTCGACCGCCCTGCGCATGAGTTCTTCGTTCGTGTGGTTGGCGAAGTAACGGGCGATCTCCTCGCGCGCTTCCGCGAGCGTTGCCGGCGGGATTGCACCGGGCGCGATGGCGTCCGTCCAATCGGCCCACCCGTTGCCCGAGTGTTCGGGTGAAAGCTGGCCCTCGGACTCGATCAAGCGGATGAGGTTGCCGATGGTGCGGGCGCCGAGTCCACCGAGGGTGATTGTGGCCTGAACCCAGCCGTCCTTTGTGCGCCAAACGCTTGGGTAAACGACGCCCGGCGCGAGTTCCAGCGGAGGATTGCCGCGATTCTCGCCAGAGTTGGGGGGGTCGCCTCCGGTGTTGGGCGGGTAGCCGGTGGCGTTCATCAATGTCCATACCATGGCCGCTTGCGTGGAGACGTCGAGGTGCTGGCCGCGCCCGGAGACTTCGCGCTCGTTAAGGGCGATTACGGCATCGGCGGCAGCCTGTGAACCGGCGTGGAAGGCTGCCTGCGGATAGCCCACTGGTACAGGCGGACGGTCCTTATCTCCCTGGAGGCCGAGTAGACCGCCTGCCGCCTCGAGGGTGAGTTCGGATGCCGCACGGCCGGCGTGAGGGCCAGTCTGCCCATAAGGCGTGACGGATACGTAGATCAGCCGGGGATTGAGCGCGACAAGCTGTTTGTAGCCGAGGCCCATTGCCACCATCACTCCGGAGTCGAACGATTCGATGAGGATGTCCGAGGTGGAGGCGAGTTCACGAAGCTTGGAGCGTCCGGCTTCGTCCGCGAGATCGAGGACAGCGCTCTGCTTTCCGAGGGCGACGGCGGCCCAGTAGAGCGAGGCTTCCGGATCACCTTCACGACCAGCCTCGAAGGGAGGCAGGAACCGCGCGGAAGCGCCTTCCGGGGGCTCGATTTTGAGAACGTGCGCGCCAAGGTCAGCGAGCAAGCGTCCGGCCAGCTCCGCGCGTTCGGTCGCCAGGTCCAGGACGCGAATGCCAGCGAGGGCTGCACGCGGTTCGGATGGTTCACTCGCCACGGACGCACTCTACCGGAGCGTTGCGGGCTCTGCATGCGGCTACGCCGCGCAGCCCGCGGTTGGTCTGCTAGCTTTCGAAACGGGGCACAAGCGCCAGGACGTTGGCGACATACTCGCGAGTCTCATCAAGAGGACCCTGCTCGACCATGCGAGACCAGCCCTGGTAGTACGCTCCGAGGGCAAACTCGACGTCCCCGTCCGCAATGTCTAGCCAGTGACCAAGGATCGCGGCGCCCATGTTCGCATTGTCCCGCGCATCCCAATCCCAGTCGGTGGAGTTTGGCGCAAGCCATTCCAGGGCCCAGTCGGCGGTCTCGGGAAGAATCTGGGTGAGCCCCACGGCGCCCGAATCGCTGACCATCTGCTGTTGCCAGCCGCTCTCCTGCCAGGCGAGGGCTAAAAGCAGACCGTTTGGCAGGCCGTAGTTCTGCTCCGCGGAACGCAGCGCCTGCTTGGCGTCGTAGTGGCTCACTCGAAATGGCGTGGTGGTGCTGTGCGAAGCCGGCAAGCGCAGCGATTGTCCGACGACGATGTGGTCTTCGTCCTCCAAGGCATTCAGTTCCACGAGGTCACGAATGAGCACGCCGTACTGGTCTGCAATGCCGGAAAGGGCGTCGCCCGGCTGAACGGTGTACGACCGCAACGCCGGGGCCGGCGCGGCGGTCGAGATGGTCAGCGAGGTTCCCGCCTGAATAAGGTCGGGGTTGCCGATGCCATTGATTGCGACGAGGTCGGCGAGCGACTCTCCGTACAGATCGGCGATCGCCGAGAGCGTTTCGCCAGGCTGGACGACGTGCGTCTGGGCTGCGGACGCGAGGGAAACAGAGAGTGGCAGAAGGGCCGCGACGGCAGCCACCATCCAACGCGTCGCCAGAAAGGTGCGGCCAGCAAAAGTAGTGCTACGGGGCGTCCGCTCGCTCCGCGTTGGAATCACCATGGAGAAGGTCGCTTCTCCGCCACCAAGGGACAGGATAGTCGATCAGAGCGTTCGCACGCTCGTGGAGGACGACGGCGGGGGTTCGCCGGGTTCTCGGACGAGCTTCGAGCTCGCTACCCGGCGGTTAACTCAGGCTCCTGCGATTCACCCAGCCTAGTAGTGAATCGCGCGGCCGACGCCGCCGCCGGCAGCGATGGAATCGCCGGTGACCGCAACGGAGAGCGGCGAAGCAAGGAAGGCGACGAGGTTGGCGATGTCCACCGAATCGATCACGCGGCGCACAGCATTTTGGTCCGCGAGACGCTGCCGGGCCTCGTCGAGCGTTTCGCCCCGGCGTTCGGATTGGGCTTGAAAGTTGCGCTCAACGCCTTCCGTCCACGTGAGGCCGGGATGGACGCAGGTGACGTTGATGCCAAACGGACCAAGTTCATCGGCAAGGTTCTTGGTGAGGGCAGCAACGGCAACGTTGCGCATGCTTCCGACCGCGTTACCTGTCTGCCGCGCGGCCAGGCCGCTGATGTTGATAATCCGGCCCCAGCCGCTGGCCTTCATCGAAGGGACGGTTTCGCGCGCGCAGCGAAGGTAGCCGAGCACCTTTGTGTTCATCTCGGTAGTGAAGATTTCGTCCGGCAGGTTCTCGATGCCGGGTTGGGGAGGAGCGCCACCCGGCCGGGCAGCGTTGTTGATGAGGATGTCGATTCGGCCAAGGTTGGCAATTACGGTCTCTGCCATTGCCCGCACGGACGCGGTGTCGGAGGTATCAACGATGGCTGTGAGGACTGGCCTGCCGGTTGCTCCTTCGATCTCGGCGGCGGCCTGGGCGAGCGCTTCGGAGCCGCGGGCGACTATTGCCACCTGCGCCCCTTCATTCGCGAGCGCCAGGGCAATGGCTTTGCCGATGCCCCGGCTACCGCCGGTGATGAGCGCTGTTTTGTCGATTAGTTGAAGATCCACAGTGCTGCTGCTCCTAGCATTTCAGCGGGCGCGTGAGCCCGGGACGATGCCCGTGACCGCTGTTTCGATGCTGTAAACGCTGGTTGCGGCTGCCATATAGAGGGTGGAGAAGTTATCGCCCCCGAAGGTGATGTTGGCGGCGTGCTCATCCAGTTCGAACACGCCGAGGTAGTCGCCGCCCGGGGTGTGGACAGAGACGCCGCCCGCGCCAGTTGTCCAGAGGCGGCCCTCGGTGTCGACTTTCATGCCGTCTGGGGAGCCTCGACGAACGTCTTCCGATTGGTCGAGAAAGAGCGTCCTCGCGCCGAGCGAGAGGTCCGGGTTCACGTCGTACCGCCAGATCTGGCGCGCGCCGGAGTCGCCTATATAGAGGATTGACTCATCCGGAGAGAACGCCAGGCCATTTGGTTGGTTGAACCCTTCTCCAACCACAAGGTGGAGAGAGCCGTCAGGATCGATGCGGAAGACGCCGTGGAAGGGCAGCTCGGGGTGCTGCCCTTCGGCGCCAAATCGTGGATCACGTCCGTTGTCGTCGCCGTAGGTGGGGTCCGTGAAGAAGACCGCGCCGGAGGAATGGACCACGAGGTCGTTGGGGCTGTTGAGGGGCTTACCATCCCAGGAACTGGCCAGGGCGGTTGTCGATCCTGAGGTGGCATACGAGCCGCGCGACACCCGGCGGCTGCCATGTTCGCAGGCGAGGAGGTTACCGGCGGCATCGAGCGTGAGGCCGTTGGACCAGCCGCTGGGCTCGCGGTAGACCTCGGCGCTGGTAGCGCCGGGCCGCCAGCGGTGCATGCGGTTGCCGGGGATGTCGCTAAAAACCAGGGCGTTGTCGGTTGCGATCCAGATCGGCCCTTCGGTAAAGCCGAACCCGGTGCAGAGGCGGGTCTCTTCAGAGCGAAGGATGGCGGAGAGGCCGTTGTCGTCTTCGATGCGCATAGTGCGCCGATTCTGTCACAACGAAGCGATGTCTGGGGGCTACTGGCCGGACGATCCGCTCACTGGGGCGCTTAACCGCCGATTTCGCCAAGCATGCGTTCGAACGGACTTGGGCGCTCGTACGGGAGCCGCGCGATGTCTGCCAGGGCAGCGTTGAGATCGAGGCGTGGAACGGCTGGGGTTCCATGCAGTACACGAGGGCCGTCGCGCAGTAGTCATCCACACGCTCGGCGATGCCGCGAGCGAGCACGCCAGGAGATTGCTTCAGTTGCCAGCCAGCGCCGGCTGGCGGGTTGGTCTGGTTGTAACGTTCGAACTCGGCCTCCTGGCCTTCGGCGAACGCCGCAAAGCCGATCTGCTGGATCGTCACTCGCAGTTCGCGCTCGAAGACGATCGGGTCTGGCAGGTGCCAGCGATAGAAGCCGACATAGTCTGGGTTGCGCCGGCTGCCGGGTTCGCGCAGGTCCAGCGGCACGCCAGCGTAGGGTGCGGTGCGGGCGGCCATCCCCCACGCCGTGCCCACGTAGTCCTCGACGAGCCCCGTCCCGCAGATTGTGGGGAAGGTGTCGTCGCCATCGCGAAAGATCTTCACTTCGCCCTCGCCGTACCAGGCTGCGTGATCGATGGTGCGCACGCCGATAGAACAGCCGAGGTAGCGGCCCGGCCCTTGGAGTCCTTCGGTGATGACGAAATCGCGCCGGAGAACCGTCGGATTTTCGCGCCGAAAGCTGATGTGCAGGAATCCGGCGTCTTCGGGCAGAGACGGCTGGAGGGTGTAGTCCACCTGGTAGTAAAGGTCCATATGGCGCTTTGCGCCGTTCTGGAGTTCGATGCGCAGACTCTTCCCGAACGGCATCGGGAAGTAGGCGTTGAAGCCGCGCCCTTCGTGAGCGGAGGTGAGCGCAGAGGCGTAAGCGATCGGGCGCCCGTGCGGCAGCCCGAAGAAATCGAGGCAGGGGGCCGAGATGCTCGGCTCGGCGGCTCCATCGTAGAACGCCTCGATGACCATTGCGCGCATCGTCTCGGGAGGTGCGGGCGGAAACGTCATCCAGATATGGCGAACCGTGCCCGGCCCCGCGAGGTCTGCCAGCACGACCCGCTCGCCCGGGGCCAGCCGGCGAGACGGCGAGCCTTTGCGTCCTCCGTGGGCTTGGCCACCCGCCCCGCGCGCGCCAGTTGGGTTCTCGAAGGTCGCTGCCCGCGAGTCAAGGGTGCGGTCGATGCGTGAGGGGTCGAAGTCGTTGAGCATCGGCGAATGGTACATGTTCAAGGTTGCTCGAGCGTGCAGGAGCGAGGGCACGAGCGTCTCTGCGGTGCCATGCCACTGTAACGCGCTCTGAGTTCCGTAACGGACGATTGAAATGCGGTGTTGGCTATTGTCTCAACAGGAGGATCACGCACATGTTTATCGGTGGTGGTCTGTTAGTGCTCATTCTTATCATCGTCCTGTTAGTGGTGCTGCTGTGATTGCCAGCCCATTCATCCGGCGTTGCGAACACTGTTCTGCCCCGTACGACTGGCGCCGATCTTCGAGCCGTTCGCTACGGATGACGTTCTGCAACTCACTTTGCGAAACAGCTGACCTGGGCGGGACGATCGAATCGATGTTGACTATCCGGCGGGCGCGGCCGGAAGCCATTGTGGCGGACGAGAGCCCGTCACTCAGCAGCTCTGCATTGGACGACCTCTGGTCGGTGCCAACATGTCCGCGATGCGACAGTGGCCTCGAGTTCGAGGCGGACGGGACCCGTGCCTGCGCGAACTGCGGCGTTCGAATCGTAGCGGAAGAGACCTATCCACCCGAGGCGAGACCGACGTTCAGCGCGATGCGCTACGGCGGCGAAATCTAGACAGCGTGGGCTCCGAATGGAACCCATCCTTTTTTCTATTCGTCATCGAAGGTGGCGACGGGAATCGTGAACGTGAATGCGCAGCCGCCGCCCGGGCGGTTGCCGACTGTGATGACACCGCCCTGGAGCTCGACCAGCCGCTGACAGACCGTCAGACCAAGGCCGACGCCGTGGACGCGGGCCGATTGGTTGGGGGAGCGGAAGAACGGGTCGAAGATCCGAGACGCTTCTGCTTCAGGAATGCCGGGGCCATGGTCCCCAACGGACGTTGTTGCTACTTCTGAACCTGACACAACGGTGACCTCAATTGGCAGGCCGGCGGGGCTGTACTTGTCGGCGTTCGAGAGCAAGTTGCCAAGGATCTGCTGGTAGTACGTGGGGTTCGCCATAGCGAAGGAGAGCGGGCCATCAGCGGTGAGGGAAACTTCTCGAGAGGGTACGCGCGTCTGAAAATCGTTGATGGTGGTCTCTGCCAGCCTCCGCAAGAGGACCGGCTCGATCTCGGCGGGTTCGCCAACGGAGGCGCGCGAGAGGACGAGCATGTTTTCGATGATGGCGTAAAGGCGACGCGCATCGTGCTCGAGGTCGGCGGCTATCCTGGAGCGTTCCTCGGGGTCCAGTTCTTCGGCCCGGGTTTTGAGGACTCGGGCGTTCCCGAGGAGGGTGGTGAGCGGCGTCCGCAGTTCGTGTGAAACAAGCCCGAGCACTTCGTCTTTGGCGTGGACCGCGTCAGCGAGTTGTTGATTGGCCAACATCAGCTGCTCTTCCAGCTCTTTGGCATCCTGAATATCGACGCTCACGGAGGTCCATCCCGTCAGCTTTCCGTCTTGGTCCTTGACGGGCCAGATGCGAAAGTTTTGCCAGCGGAACTCGCCGCGGCGATCTCGTACGCGGTAATCGATCTCGTACGCAGTCTCTGCCTTCCTGGCGACCGTCCAGGCGCGGGCTGCGCGCTTTCTGTCGTCCGGGTGCATGAGCTTCGCAGCGCCAGTGGCCATCGCCTCTTGGCGAAGCTGGCCAGTGAACTCCAGCCAATGGTTGTTGACGAATGTGGGCTTGCCGGCAGCATCAGTGCCGATGACATGGGCAGGGAGCGAATCGAGGAGCGTTAGGACGGCGGCGGTACCACTGCGAATGGTGCGCTGAGCGTCTTTGAGCGCAGTGATGTCTGTGGCGGAGACGACGGAAACGGGGCCAATTTCCAGCTCGGCGCGGCGCGCATCTATTCTCAACGTCCGAAATTCGCCATCCCGGGTGAGAAGCCGGATTTCATACTGGTCCGCAGGGTTTTCGCCGCGCACGCGGGCTCGTCCCCGGGCGACCATCATGGCACGATCCTCCACATGGACGATCTGTTCGAAAAATCCGGGTTGCAGCAGTTCCGCTCGCGTGTATCCCGTGAGCTCGCCGAGCCCGCGGTTCACGTACCGGACGGACTGACCGTCGTAAACCCAAACGCCACAACAGACACTGTCGAGCAGCGCGAGGCGGGCATCGCGGTCCAGAAATGCTTCGATTTCGCCCTCGACTGTCACGCACCACAGGATAGTCGATTTGGCTAGCAGACGTCTTGGCCCGACCGGATCGCTCTCCGCACTCGACTTTCCCCAGTCGTACCCTGGGAACGCCGTAGACTCGCAAGTAATGATGGATCGCCGCACGTTGCTGGTGGCTTCGGCCGCCAGCGCCCTCACCCTGCTAGTGGTCTGGTTGGTGGCTGCCTGCCAACCGGAGAGCCCGGCGGCGAGCGGCGCCGACGCGGTTGCGCGACGGACACCGACGCCGGCCGCAGGCAACCAGGGGCCGCCTTCGTACACGGTGGCTGACCTGGGCGTGAAGCTTGCTTACGCGCGGGTTGAGGCTTCTGGTTTGGGCACGCTCGTGGTCGAGACCGTTGAAGGGGCGAACGACATCCCACGCGCGAAAGGATTCTTCAGCGGGATCAGCTGGTCGCCAGATGGTCGGCTGCTGGCGCTGAGCTACGGCCCGACGGCCGGGACCCAGGATATCTACGTCTACGACACCGAGGACGGCGACCTGAAGCAACTCACGCACGATGGGCGAAGCCGCCGGCCGACGTGGTCGCCCGACGGCGCGCTCATCGCCTTCAGCACGGGCGGAGCGACGCAAGGGCAAGGGCCGGTCTTCACGATTTCCGCCACAGGCTCCGAGGCGATAGCGCTGTCTCGCGACGCGCGGCACGATGACCCAGCCTGGGCCCCCGACGGCACTTCGATCGCCGTCTCTCGAGAGCCGGGAACGATCGTGCTGCTTTCACCGACGACGGGCGAGGAGCAGAAGCAGGTCAACCTGTTGCGTGAATCGGAACCGACGTACACGTCCCTGGATTGGTCGGCAGAGAGCGACGCGTTGGCGGCTTCGGTGCGGGTAGGGACCGCGCTGGCAATCGTTGTCGTCGGGGACAAACTGACATCTCAGCGCCAGGTAGGCGGGGCGTTCCTGGGCAATCCGGCGGATCCGGCGTGGGTGCATCCCTCGTGGGTGCCGGGCTTTCCAATGATCATCGCCGCCTCCGCGGAGACGGGAGATCTGCTGCTGGTGGACGTGAATGCGACGGCGACGGATATGCCTTCAGATGCGCCATACTCGCCAGTGCAGGTGCTGGTGCCTGCTTCGAAGGGCGCGAAACTGGCGTTCCCAGCGGTGTACGGTCCGCGGGCCGCGGGCGGCTCCTCAATCGTATAGGGTGGCGTTTGGCGGCTGAGCGTTCGAAGCTCCTGTAGAGTGCGCTCACTTCACACACAGCAAGGGAGCCGGAATGAAAGACTTCAAGGGCAAAGTCGCGGTGGTCACGGGAGCGGCGAGCGGTATGGGGTTGGCGTTTTCACACAAGTTCGCCGAAGAGGGAATGAGCGTCGTCCTCGCGGACATTGAGAGCGAGCCGCTGGCGATGGCGGAGGCAGCGCTCAAAGCGAAGGGCGGCGAGGTGCTCGCGATACGCACCAACGTGATGACGGAGGACGACGTCAACCGGCTGGCCGACGCCGCGTTCGAGCGCTTTGGCAACGTGCACATCGTCTGCAACAACGCGGGCGTAGCGGCCAGCGCGGCGACGCTCCGATCGCGGCCGTGGGAGTCATCGACCGCCGACTGGGAGTGGACCTTCGGCGTGAACTTCATGGGCGTGCTTTATGGCATCCGGGCGTTCATCCCGCGGATGCTGGCAAACGGCGAAGAGGGACACATCGTGAACACGGCTTCGATGGCTGGCCTGTTAACGGGCGCGAACCCGTACAACATTTCGAAGCACAGCGTGGTCTGCCTAACCGAGGGGATCTACAAGGAGTTCAAGGGGATGGGGGCAAAGCTTTCGGCGTCCGTGCTCTGCCCGGGACTGATCAACACGGCGATTCTCGATTCGGAGCGCAACCGGCCAGCCGAATTCGGCCCGCCGACGGACAAAACAGTGCTGCGCCCCGAGGTCCAGGAATGGTCGGCGAACTTCGAGGCGGCGCTGAAAGCAGGGTACGAGCCGGAAGAAGTCGCGCGCCAGGTGTTCGAAGCTGTGCGCGATGACCACTTTTACATCTTCCCGGCACAGGAGGGCGTGCTCGAATCGGTGAAACTGCGGATGGAAGACATCATCGAACAGCGCAACCCGAGTATCCCGGCGCCTGCGCGCTAGAGCCAGACTTAGTGCTGGACGGCCATCCCGCCGTCCACGTTGATGGACTGGCCGGTGATCCACGCGCCCTGCTCGCTACAGAGATAAATTGCGGACCAGGCGATCTCCTCGCCTGAGCCCATGCGTCGCAGGGCGATGCGGGCGGTCGCCTGATCCCAGGCTGGCGTATCACGGATGTCGTCAATGCGGACGGTATCGACGAGGCCGGGGCAGATGGAGTTCACCCGGATACCGTACTGGCCCACCTCCTGGGCCATTGATGCGGTAAGCGCCTGGATGCCTGCCTTGCTGGCCGCGTAGGCGGAGGTGTTCGGTGGTAGGATTTTGCCAGCGATCGACGAGATGTTGACGATGCAGCCCCCGTTGCCGGCGTCGATGAGCTGTTGACCGAAGATTTTGGACATCAGGAACGAACCGCGCAGGTTTACGCGGATGACGGTGTCCCAGGCGTCGATCGGCATGTCCACCACTGGCACGCGATCACGGCCGCGGGCGGCGCCAGCGTTATTAATGACGAAGTCCACGCGCCCGAAGGCAACGAGTGTCTGAGAGAGAAGGCTTCGCACCGCAGCTTCATCGCCGACATCGGAAACAGCGGGCAGTACGGCGCCACCGGCCGCGCGAATCTCGTCAGCCACCGATTCGATGTCTCGCCACCCCGCCTCCTTTTCGTCGTCCGGGTATTGTTCCGGTGGGCGGCCGGAACCAGTGATCACAACCAGGCAGCCAGCCTTTGCCATCTCAACGGCGATCGGGCGGCCGATGCTTCGCATGCGCCCGGCGCCGGTGATCACGGCCACCTTGCCTTCGAGTCCCGTCAATTGAAGCCCGTCCATTCCACACCCCTTCGCGGACCGTA
>JBBQGT010000083.1:0-14736 GCA_038323265.1 Tepidiformales bacterium | reverse complement strand
CCTGCCCATCCGCGCCAGTCGTCGTAGACTTGACACATAACGGGTTGAGGACAGAAAACAGTCTGCGAACCCGTTCCCGTTGCCCTCGGAATTTGAAGACTGAAATTGAAGACGCCAGACGTCTCGCGGAGAAGCAGTTTTGACGAAATCAACGAAGCCCGCCGGCAACCTCTGGCTCGCCGAAGAACTCTGGAAACTCAATGCTATCGACTTCGGGGACTTCACCCTTGGTCGTACGGCGGTGCACTCACCGATCTACGTGAACCTGCGTCGCCTCATCAGCAATCCCAAGGCGCTCGCCCGCTGCGCCAAGATCATCGAAGACGAACTGAAGGCGCTGCTTTCCATGAAGAACCCGCACGTCCAGCCGTTCACCTTGGTCGCTGGCGTCCCGTTCGGTGGGCTGCACGTGGCCACCGCGTTTTCCTTGAACGTTGGCTGCCCGATGATCTACATCCACCCGCCGGCGACAGACAAAGCTGATGTGATTGAAGGCATCTACGTGCGTGGCCAAAGCTGCCTGATCATCGATGACTTGATCACCGGCGGCGGCAGCATTCTGCAGACCGCGACCACGCTCTCCGAGGCCGGGCTCGTGGTGCGAGACGCCGTCACCCTGATCGACCGCCAGGAGGGTGGCAAGGCTGCGCTGAAAAAGGCGGGCATCAACCTCGTCAGCATCCTCACGTTGGAGCAGATTGCCACCTACTTGATGTCTGCCGGGCACATCCCCGAGGACGCTTATCGCAAGACGATGTCTTACCTCGAAACGCGCCCCGCTTAGGCTGCGCTCAGGTGCCAGCCGTTCGCCTCGCCACCGCCGACGATGTATCAGCGATCAACGCGATCTACAACTCCTACGTTGAGACCTCGCCAGCGACTTTCGATACCGAGCCGACGAACGACGCCTTCCGGCTCGCCTGGTTCGAACAGCGACGCGCCACGGGTCTGCCCGTGCTCGTGGCGGATGCCAGCGGCGAAATCGCCGGTTGGTGCGCCCTCTCGGATTGGAGCCCAAAACGCGCCTACGACACCACGAAGGACGAATCGATCTACATCGCTGACCATTTTCGCGGGCAAGGCGTGGGCCGCGCGCTCCTGACGGCGATGCTCGAAGAAGCGAAGAGCATGGGCGTGCAGGTGGTGATGGCGGGGGTGGTCGCCTGCCAGCAGCCGAGCCTGGCTCTCCACCGCTCGCTGGGCTTCGAGCAATCGGCGCTAAACCTCCACATGGGCTACAAGCTGGAGGCCTGGCACGACGTGGCCTACTTGCAGCGCCACCTCTGGCGTTAGTCGCCTCGATCACGCCCGTCACCTATCGCCTGCCTCGCGCCATACGTAGAGTGAATCCGCCGTGAGCGATACCGAGGTAGAGATCGATGACCCTGCGGCTTTCGGCCGTTCGGACGCTGAGGCGCTTGCGAAGCGTGCCGTTGCGCGCGACCCCCAGGCGTGGGGCACGATATTCGAGCTGCACTACCGCGGCGTCTTCGCTTTCGTGCGTTACCGCCTGCGCGGCGCCGACGAAGCGGAGGATATCGCCTCACACGTCTTTGAGATTGCGTTTGCGAACGCCGCGCGCTTCGACTACCGCGGCGTGCCCATCGAAGGCTGGCTCATCGGCATCGCGCGAAACGTTGTCCGGGACCACATCAAGAAGCTCGGCCGCCGTGGCTACACAGCGGAACCCGATGAGACGAACGAGCTTTCCGAACCGGACTCTGCTTCCGGGGTTGACCTCCACCACGACCTTACGGCGGCAATGCGCGGGCTCACCGATGACCAGCGGGAGTGCGTTTCCCACCGGTTCGTGCTTGACCGCTCCGTGGCCGAAACGGCCCTCCTCATGAATCGCTCGGAAGACGCCGTAAAGAACCTGCAGCGTCGCGCGCTCGCCGCGATGCATCGTGCGCTGGCCAGCGTGGACTACCCGCAAGGCGGCAGCACATGAGCAAGGACCGCATCAATCAACTGCTGGACGAAGCGCTGAGGAGTGGATTCGTGCCTTCTGGCGCTTCGGTAGCGGAGCGCGCGGAGATCGAACAACTCCTGGCTGCTGCTGAGAGAGCGCGCGTACTGAAGAGTGCCTTGGACGCAGAGTCGCGCGCCGCCCTGCCCACCGCACGGGCGCGATTCGAACGATATGTGGCCGCGGAGGCTGCCGCCCCAGCGCAACGAAAGGCGCTGCGGCCACCTCAGTCCAACTTCCTCGGGCGGGCATTTGCGATGCATCGTCGCCTCGCCCTGGTTGGCTCGGCGGCAGCGATCGGGCTCGTTGCCCTTGTGGCCGTCTTCGTCACGCAGTCTTACGGCGGCGTTGCGACCGCTTCGGCGCAGGTGTTGAGTGAAAACGACTACGCCCAGGTTCAGGGAGTGATCACGGCGACCTCAGGCGAAGGTGCCGATCGCACGGCAACGCTGGCGTCCGACTTCGGGGATCTTCAGATTGCCCTTGGAGACCTCGCGTCCGTGACCAACGTTGACCAGCTGGTAGACGCCTCGACGCTCAGGCCCGGGGACACGGTGACGGTGGCCGGCACCGTGGCGAAGAAGGACAAGACCACGAGCATCGCCGCCCGCACGTTGGCCATTCTGAAGGCGAACGCCAACCCGCCGGCCAGACCGAAGGTGACACTCCTGCGCGAGCTTCACAATGGGCTTGAGGGACGTATCACCGTCTTTGCCGTGGCCGAGGACGGCAAATCGGCGCGGGTGCTCGTGGATGTGGGCAGCGCCGAACAGTTCGTCGTGGTCGTGAATGCGAAGACTCTGGGCGAGCTACTCAACGGCGGAGAGACGGCCGTCGGGCGGCGGGTGATGGTCTCGCAGGAATCCGGCAGTCCTAAAGGGATATTTTCGTTGACGCCTGTGGACGCCCCGCCAGGCCAGCCTCGCCCAGTTGGCCGTCCAGTGACGAACGGCGCGGTCGCCGGCCTGGTACTCGCTCGCGATGGCAACGTCCTTCGTGTGCTCACGGACCGCGGGCCGGTGCAAGTGGTGGTTACGCTTCAGACGCGCATCGCGATTGGGCCCGAAGCCGGGCTGACCGCGGATCGCTTCCGCAGCGGCAACCTGGCGATCGGCCACACGGTGATCATCCAGGGCGGCGTGGGCCGCGCCACGGGGCAGTTGGTCGCGGACGTCATTTGGGTGGGCGCAAAGCCCATGCGCTAGTTGCTTCGGCTCGAACCCGGCCCGGCTTCAGGCGCCCGTAGGACGAAACCCCCACCGCGGGCGCGTCCACCGTTTATTCGGGAGACGGGTATTTCGCTACGCCGTCAGCCGTGTCAGCATCGTGCCACCAACGGCCGCCAGGCTGCGCTGCTCGCACCAAGGCCGCTGGTAAACGCTTACTAGCGGCACCAGGGGTCTAAAGAACCGCCGTGTGTCCGTGGGCAATTTGATCTTAACCCGAACATTGTGAGGTCCCTAGGTCAGATCTAGAATGCGAGTGAAGGCAGGGACGAATGGCAACAGTACGAAAAGCCTCTGAATCGGCCGAAGTGGATGGCGCTATCCACCAGTTCCCGAGCGGACCGGCTAAGGCTGTTGAGCGTGGCGAGGTCGAATCGGGCGACCCTGTCAAGATCACGGCGAATGCCCGAGAGTCGCATCCCGCCCTGAACATCGTCGAAGACGCGCCCGAAGCGCGCGCCGAGCGCGTTGCCGCCCTGCGTCAGCAGATCGCGGATGGCACCTACGCTCCGGACCCGCGCGAGGTTGCTCGGGCGATCCTGCGTCGCGGCCTCTAAGCGAATCTCCGGCTACCCGTGAGTACTAGTGGGGCGCTCCCTGCGGCCAATGCGGGGTTACCCCCATTCGCCGCGCGCGCTCCGCTTCGTACTGTAACTCCGAGGTCCGGCAAGGGTGCGCGAACGCACGCCCGTGACGGACACGCACGAATGCGGAGTTCCTCTTGCCAAATGTCCTGGCGATTTTCCCTGCCGCCCCTCGCTCCCTCGAGGGCCGCACGCTGCTTGGCGATCGGCTGACAGTCGCGCTGCTTTCCGACCCACAACTCAACGGGCTATCGCCGATGCGGCGACTAACGTCTACGACCTGCTAGTTCTGCTCGGTATGTCGGTGGACGAGCAACAGAATGTCGTTTCCCGGCTGCAGACGCACCGGCACTGGCGGCTGGTGCCCGTGCTCTACGTTTTGGACGAACTAGGGACTGGCATCTCGGTGCCCGCGAGCTACCGCCCGGAGATGGACGGCATCGTCCGCGGGGCGCTCGATTCGGTGGCCGTGCAACGCCGTATCCGCGCACTCGCCAGGGACGGCGTGGCCGAGGCAGACCTCGTGGTCGCCGGGCCATACGAACTGGACCCCATTCGTGGGACGCTGCGCTACGGTGACGTCGAAATTTCGCTTACGGAGCGGGAAACCGAGATCCTGGCGATATTGTTGGCGCGGCCCAACCGCACGGTTTCGGCGGACGAAATCATCGCGCGCGGCTGGGGCATTGACGCCGATAGCCGCTACCTGCAGATCCTGAGACGGCACGTCTCGAATATTCGTCGCAAGCTCGAGGCGACCGATGCGGCGCAAAGCGTGCACACCGTGCACACCGTGCACGGCGCGGGCTACCGGTTCGAACTTACGTTGGTGAGTTAGGCTCGCCCGCGGTAGTTGGGGTCTGACTGGTCGATCCAGCAGTCGGCGAGGCGCTGCTGGTAGCCATCGGCGGCGTCCAGCGGAAAGTCCTTCACATACGGCCATCCAAGCGCCACCACGCGTTCGCTTACAAAGTTTACGCCCGCGTTGAGGGCCAGCAGTTTGCGCTGGATCGAAAAGCCGATCTCGCGACGTTGGGTTTCGTCTAGTTCGGTGCGTTGCGATTCGATCAGCTTGTCGAGCTCCGAATCGCGTACCGGGAAGCTGTTTTTCGTGCCAGTGCTATGGAAGTAGGGAAACACCCAGTCATCCAAATCCACCCAGCCGTTATCCGGGCCGGCGGCCCATGGCGCCTGGCCGGTGAGTAGCCTGCTGATCAGTTCGGCGATCGGCACGGGGAAGACCCGCACGTTCAGGCCAAGCGTCTGTTGCAACTGGTCCCGCATCACGCTTCCCATGCGGATGTTCGTCTCGGCGTCATTGAGAACGAAGAGTGCGAGTTCATCCGGCACCTTCTGAGCAGAGGAGAAGGCGGCGAGTAGGGCGCGAGCCTCCGTAATGTCCTGCGTGCGGCCGTTTGCGCCCGGGCGATAGCCGGGGATCGTCGCTAATTCGGCTTGGGGCAAGCTCCAGCGCGTAATCGGCCAACTGACCCACGGGTTCACCTCGCCGGAGCCCGAAAAGAACTGCTGAAGCATGTCCCGGCGGTCCAGCGCGATGCTCACGGCGCTGCGGAATCGCACGTCGTTGTAGGGGAACTGAGGCAGGAAAAAGCGCATCCCAAAGAACAGCGAACGCCCGATCGTCGATTCCTGCAGCGCGGGGATGCCTTTCTTCAACTTGTCCGCCTGCGGCCGCCCCACAAACGCCACATCCAGCTTCTTTGTGCGTAGGCCGGCTTCCACCTCCGCGTTGTCTTTGGGCTGGAGAACTGTGACGCCATCGAGGTTCGGACGGTCGTTTCCTCCGTGCCACTTGGGGTTGCGGGCCACGCTGGCGAACTTCCCTTCCGACCATTCGACCCAGCGAAACGGCCCGCTGCCGACCTGGAAGTCAGGCGCGAAGTCTCGACCCTTGTCCGTCAACTCTGGCGCGACGATGAATGAATTGACGTCGGCGAAGGCGTTAACGATGGCCGCTTGCGGCGCCTTCAACTTGATTTTGACGGTGCGCGATCCCGCATCGGTGACTTCTATCGAATCGATGTTCGCCCATTGTGCTTTACGCACGAATGAAGGGTCCCCATCCATCTGACGGCGCAGACTGAATTCAACGTCTTTGGCGGTCACCGCGCGGCCATTCATTGGCTCGCGTTCGTGCCATCGCGCTTCAGGGTTGATGTGGAAGACGAGCGTCTGCGCGTCCGGCTGCTCCGGCATGCCGAGGGCAAGGTCTGCGACGAGCTTGCCGGTGGTCATGCTCTCGTAGCTGAGGAGGCGGCTAAAGACGAGCGACTGCTGGCCGTAGAACGGCCCGGCTTGCGTCTTGTGGGGGTCTTGAGAGGGGTCGCTGGCCACGAAACCTGTGTAGCGCAAGGTGTTGCCACGCTTGCCTTTCTGGGCGCTGGCGTTGGTTGCGGCCTGGGCTGTGGGTGTCTCGGAATCGCTTTGAGCGGGGGATTTTAGGGGGCTGGAGGGCGAACTACCGTTTCCGCATCGGACTGCTGCCAGACCAACTACTCCCGCGGCGGCTCCACTCACCCCCAGGAACCAACGGCGATTACCGCGTTTGCCGGCCAACTGATCTGCCATTCGGGAGTCCATAGTAGCTTTGAAACACCTTACACACCGGTAGGTTGGTTCAGGAAAGCAAAGGAGACTAGAGATGAGTACGTCCATGACTGCGGTCGAAGTGACCAAACAGCTGGCGGATCTGGGCGGTTGGAAGGCCGACAGCAACAAATCGCTGAGCCGCGAACTGAAGTTCAAGGACCATCTGGAGGCGATGGGCTTTGTCGTCCGGGTGGCAATGGCGGCCGAGGTACTGGACCATCATCCGGACCTGAGAATCGTCTACAACCAGGTAAGCCTTGTGCTCTCCACGCACGATACTGGTGGGGTGACCGCCAAGGACTTCGAGCTCGCCAGGCGCATTAACGGCTTCATCGGCAAGTAACGCGAAAGACGCCCCTCGCGAAGCGCCTTCTCTGTGTTGTGCGAAGTGTCGCGCGCTTAGTTGTCGCGTGCCTTCCGCGCCTGGACCACGAGCACCTGCTCTTCGCCGGTGAGCGCTTCCCAGGGCTTCAGGATTTCATCCTTGAGCGGGAAAATGTGGACAGCGTCCCAGCCGCAGACGTCCTCACAGAGGCGGCAGCCGGTGCACTTCTTTTCGTCCACGGTGCTGACGCCGAAGAAGTCATCGATGCGGTCGGTGTGCTGCAGGCTGAGGGCGTCGAATGGGCAGATGTTGATGCACAGCTCGCAGCCCGAGCCGATGCACTTATCATCGATAACGACGGCCTTTGGCCATTCGTTCTTTTTGAGGGAGCGGCACATCTCGCCGAAGGTGTCCATGATCGCCTCAGGCGGACAGACGAGCCCGCAGGCGCCGCAGTCGATGCACAGGGTCGGATCGATGACGTGCAACTGGTTGCGCTCGCCCGTGATCGCGTTGGTGGGGCAGCGCTTCGTGCAGGCGGTACAACCGATGCACGTTTCGATAATTGAGTATGGCAAGAGAGCGTCCTCTCGTTGGTGAAATCCTTCACTCAGCATAGGTACGAAGGTGGTGGCCCGCAATCTCGCCCCGGTGGCCGCTAACCGGATGATGACCTGCACCGAACCTGGGCTGGCCATGAGGGATCCTCCTGAGCCAGGACCAGCGGCTGGAGGCGCGTTAGAGCGGGCCCTCGGATGCGAGGATGCGGCCGAGCAGCCCTTCGGCTGAGCCATCGAAGGGGAAAGACCGGGTTTCGATCAGATCGCGCGCTAACTGGACGCCTTCCCAGGCCCGCGCACGCACTTCCAGCGGGTAGGCCATCGATTCGCAATGCTCGGCGAAAGCGTCTTCGTCCCGCAGCCTCGGCGTCAGCGTAGCGTCCGCCATGATGTCGAGATCGAGGTCCACGAATGAGATTTTGCGGCCCCGTATGACTGACGGCAGGGCGGCATCGTTTTGGTATTCGAGCACATTGCCGAGGGCGTCGAACGATATGAGCACGCTTAGCGGAAGATTGAGCCCGAAATAGCGCAGGCAGTGGGCGATCTTCTCGCCTGCCTCCGTGCGGTGCGGCGGGTCTGCGTAGTAGACCGTCAGCCAACTCTCGCCGACCGCTTCGACCAGGTCGCCGTGCCAAACAGGCTTCGACTGGCCGTTGTATTTCAACTTCTGGGTGATGACTGGATTGTGCAGGTTCCACTCCGTGTCCTCGACGAACGTTAATCGAGGAACGCGTTGATCGCCTCGTTCAACTCCGAGATCTCGGGGTAGCGGGCGGCAGCCTTTTTCGAAAAGACCGTCTGGCCATTCACAACCACCTCAAACTGCCCTCCGCTCCCGGGGATCAGTGTGATACCGGTTGCGAAGTCGGCGTAAGTCAGAAGCAGCTCTTGCGCCGTCCACGCGGCGCGTGCGGTGTAGTTTCAGGTGACGCAGTAGGTGATAGAGATCGTCAGCGGTCGCTTGTCAGTCATGGCCGTTTTGCCCCCCAGTTGTCCCAGTAGGTTACCGCCCCCAGCGGAAGCCGTGGGCCGGCCCCGAATTTACCCATCGGCCAGCCGATTGGGATCAGAGCAGCCGTGTGTGCGTTCTCCGGTATGCCAAGGAGTTCGCGTACGGCACCTTCGTTGTGGCGGTGGAGCGTGGTCATCACCGTGCCAAGGCCAAGCGCACGCGCCGCCAACATCAGGTTCTGGATCGCCGGGTAGATGCTCGAGCCGCTGGCGATGCCGGTATTGACGGCCAGCAGGAAGCCGCACGGAATGATGATCACCGGCGCCTCATGCAGATGGTCGGCGAGGTACTGACCGGCGGCGAGGGTGCGCGCCTTGGAAGCGGCAGCCTCTGGCGTCATCTCTACGCGCGTGGCCGCGCTATCGGGCGCCAGGTACTTGGTCCACTCGGCGGAGTAGATCTCCTGCAACCGCTGCTTTTTCTCCGGATCAGTGATGACGAGAAAGCGCCAGGGCTGGACATTCCCGCCGTTGGGTGCGCGCGTGGCCGCCCAGATCACCTTCTTGATCAACTCTTCAGGCACCGGGTCCGGCTTCAGCCGACGCATGGCGCGCTGCGTGCCAATTACTTCGAAAATGTCGGACTCGACCGTGCGAACGTCGCCCATGGGGGCCTCCCGGCGGTAGATGGGCCAATCCTACCCCAGCCACCCGCCCGCTGTTCGCGTCAAACACAGTGGCAACGTGGTCTGTAGAATCGGCCCATGCCGCTTCCCCTCGAAGGTATCCGCATCTGTGACCTCACCTGGATCATCGCCGGACCAACCGCCACGCGTGTGCTCGCCGATTTTGGCGCCGAAGTCATTCGCGTGGAGCACGGCCAATCGGTTGATGCCATCCGTCTCGGCCGCCCGATCGTGGGGGAGCACCCAACGCTAAACAACTCGGGTTTCTTTAACTACTTCAACCGCAACAAGAAAAGCGTCCTTCTCAACGTCCGGCATCCGATGGGGACGGACCTCCTGCGGCAGCTCATTGCAAAAAGCGACGTGGTGATCGAAAACTTTTCGAGCGGGGTGATGGAGTCCTGGGGCCTTGGCTACGAAGAGCTAAAGGCGCTGCGGCCGGACATCATCTACTGCGCCATTTCGGGCTTTGGGCACAGCGGGCGGGATAAGGCATTCACCACCTTCGGACCGACCGCCCAGGCGCTCAGCGGCCTGACGCATCTTTCGGGGTTGCCCGGCAAGCCGTCCGCTGGCTGGGGCTTCAGTTATATGGATCATACGGCCGGTTACTACGGCGCGATGGCGATCATGATGGCCCTCCACCACCGCAACGTGACCGGTGAAGGGCAGCAGATCGACATCTCGCAGGTGGAGGCCGGAATTGTCCTCACCGGGCCAGTGGTGTTGGACTACACGATCAACGGCCGAAGTTGGCGGCGCGAAGGGATGCCGCCCGGCAATCGCGCCTGGGAGCCCGCTGTCGCGCCCCACGGCGCGTATTCATGCGCCGGCGACGACCGGTGGATTGCGATCGCCGTGATGAACGACGCCGAGTGGGAGGCCCTGGTGCGCGCCATGGAAGAGCCCGCCTGGGCGCGCGGCCCAAAGTTCGCGACCAACACGGCCCGCCTGGCCAACCAGGACGAACTGGACACGCGCATCGAGAATTGGACGTCCGAATTCGAAGACTACGAAGTGATGGAACTGCTCCAGGCCGCCGGCGTGCGTGCAGGGGTCTGCCAGAAAGCGAGCGACCGCTTCGAACGCGACCCGCAGTTTAAGGCGCGCGACTGGTGGACTTCGCTGCCCCACCCAGAAGTCGGCGATTCTGACTACGACAGCGTGGCGCCTCGCCTCTCGCGCTCGCCCGGCGAGGCGCGCTTCGCCTCGCCGCTGATCGGCCAGCACACCTGGGAGGTGTTGCGCGAGGTGCTTGGCATGACTGACGAGGAGATCGCCGAGCAGGACGCGGCCGGGGTGCTGATGTGAGCGGCCCGCTTGCCGGCCTGCGCGTGCTCGAATGGTGCGACGAACTGGGCCAGTTGGCCGGCAAGCTGCTGGCCGACATGGGCGCAGACGTGATCAAGGTCGAGCCGCCACAGGGATCATCAGCGCGCACCATTGGTCCGTTTGTGAAGGACATCCCAGGGCCAAACCGCTCGCTTAACTTCTGGTACCACAACACCAACAAGCGCTCGATGGTGCTGGATGTGGAGAAGAATCGGGACGACTGTGCGGTTTTCCAGGCGCTTGCGGCGCGCGCGGACATCCTGGTCGAGGATCGCCTACCCGGGACGATGAACGCTCTTGACCTGTCCTACAGTTCGTTGTCGGCGTCGAACGCCCGCCTCATTCACTGCGCGATTACGCCGTTCGGACAGGATGGGCCTTGGGCGAACTACGCTTCCTCGGACCTGGTCTCGTTGGCGTTGGGCGGTCCGATGATGATGAACGGCTACAACACCGAAGACGTGCCCGGCGCCCCGCCGATCCGCGGCCACGGCGACCAGGGGTACAACACTGCCTGTCACTACGCCGTCCAGGGCATTCTCGCCGCCCTATTGTTTCGTGACCGCTCAGGAGAAGGCCAGTACATCGACGCTTCGATGCACGAGGCGTTGAGCAGCACCACCGAAGTGGGCCTGCCTTACTGGTTTTACAAGCGCCAGGACGTGATTCGTCAGACCGGCCGCCACGCAGCCGCCACACGCACCGATGAGTGGCTGCACCAGGCGGGCGACGGCCGCGGGATCATCATCTACGGAGTGGGCCGGGACAACGCCAGCTGGAAGAAAATCAAAGCGTGGCTTCAGGGCGAAGGCTTCGGCATGAATTTCGACGAGACGCGGTTCGACGACCCAAAAGCGCGGCAACAGGCACGGGGCGCGCCGGAGGCGGCAGAGATCATGGCCGAAATGGGCCGCTTCATCGCGGCGCACGACGCCGAAACGATCTACCGCGGCGGCCAGGAGCGCCGCCAACCGTGGGGTGCTGTGCGTTCGCCTGAAGAGAACCTTGATGACCCACACTGGGCGGACCGCGGATTCTTTGTGGGTGCGACCGGCGAGGGTGTCGATCAGCCGGCGCTAATGCCCGGCGCTCCGTACCTTTTCAGCGCCACGCCCTGGGAGTTGCGCCGCCCTGCCCCAAGACTCGGTGAGCACACAGAAGAAGCGCGTGCCGCCGTGAATGAGGGCCGCTGGCCGTAACGCCGCGGTCACGGCGAGGTAAGCTCGCCGTTGTCCGCTCACTCTCAGACCGCGAAAATTACGTGAAGGTTTGGCGCGGGGTGCTGACGGTATTCACCTCAGGGTCTAACCTGCGTGAGGGTTCATTAACACGCTGTTCATGCCGCCGTTACCCGGCCGACACAGGACAACGCAAAGCTTTCGCGGGGTGATTCGGAATGACTACAACCGTTAAGTTTCCCGGCACAGCATCGGTTTACGAACTTGTCCGCACGCGGCCAGGCGCCATGGAGCGCCTGCAATCCGTCGGCGTGACGCGGGAGTACTTCAGCTTCCGCATTGATGACGCCGCCCGCGCCGTCGGCGTTCCCGTGGAGCGCCTCGCGGAAATTGCCGACGAGCAGCCGGTGAACTCCCGCTAGTTCGCCCTTTCGCCTCGTTTCAAGGGATCTGTAGAACCTGCCCGATCTTCAGGTTGAGGCAATTGCTGTCCAGCCCGTTCTTAGTGATCAAGTCCGCGCTTTTGACGCCCTGGTTGCTAGCAATGTCCGCGCAAGTGTCGCCCTGCTTCACGGTGTAAGTACGTCCGCTTGGCTTCGCAGTTGGATTGGTAGTCAGGCCGCCGGTGCCGGCGGTTGCTGTTGGCGCAGCCGTCTTGCCGGGAATCTTAAGCTGGTCACCGATGTGCAGAGCGCTGCAATCCATCGTCCGGTTCCCCTTTTGCAGTTCGTCCAGGGTTATCCCGAACTGCGTGGCGATGCTGCCGCACAGGTCGCCGTTCTTAACCACGTAGTTCTGTCCGGCAGTCGTGGTGGTTGACCCTGTAGGCGTGATCTTGGCGCTCTGGCCGCCCGAGAGGATCACCTGGTCGCCCGTAATCTGGTAAAGCGTTGGGTTCTGCACGGGCGTTGAGCTCGGCACCTTGGCCGGGTCCGTCACTCGCTGGCCTTTGGTGGTGCTGCCATCATCGCCCCCTCCGCCGCAGGCGCCAGCCGCCAGCAGGGCAATCACGCCAACGAGCAGCAGGGGAAAGCGAGCATTCAGCATCGAAGTCATGCTAGGTGCGCGCCTATCCCCGGGCAACCTGCCGCACAAGGTCCGTCAGGACGGCGTACGCCAGGTCGCCCACGCGGTCGAGTTCGGCCACATCGATGTCCCCGGTCACGTCGCGGGGCGAATGAATGGTGTCGAACTCGCCCGAGAAAAACCAGATCGAGGGGATCCCCGCCTGCTGAAAGGTCTGGTGGTCGCTGCCCGAGTTGGCGGGCAACTCCGAGCGGCGGGCTTTGATATTCAGCGCGGCAGCGATGTCGAGTGCGGCGGTCACGGTGTTGCGATCTCCCACCAACTCCACCCCCGTGCCGATGCCAGTGACATCGAGGTTGACCATCACCTTGGGCGAATGGCTTTCGGCGCTGAGCCGCTGAAGCATGGCATCGCTGCCGAACAGGCCGGATTCTTCGGCGCTGAAGGTGGCGAAACAGACGTCCGCATCGAGGCCGTCGGCGGCCATCGCCCGCGCCAGTTCGATCACGTTCGCGGTGCCGCTGGCGTTGTCGTTGGCTCCCGGCGCGTCGGGCACGGTATCGAAGTGGCCGCCCACGAGCACATCGCAGGCGGCGCCGGGAGCCGAGCGAGCGAGCACGTTGACCGCCTTGCTGGGGCCGTTGCCGTTGCTGATCAACTCGAACGTTTCACCGGCGGTAGCAGCGGCGCGAATCGCTGATGCGTTCTCGCCGGCGATGGCTAAGACGGGGAATTTCGCGCCTGATTGTGTGCGCCCGTTCAGTTGGCCATCAGCGTTGTTCAGGATTACGAGGCCGATGGCGCCGGCCGCGCGCGCCGCTTCGTACTTCTCGGCGAATGTCAACGTGCCACGGTCGGCGACGGCGATTTTGCCATTCACAGCCTTTCCGGCCAGGCCCGTGGAATCGCCAATACCGATGAACACCGTCGCCCCCGACACCGTGCCACCGGCGCTTCCGTCCATCGTGATCGCCTCGATCGCCTTACCCGGGGTCTTCAGCGTGGCGGCGCGAAAGCGGTCGCCGGTGTAGCTGAACTCCGGCGTTTCTACTGAATAGCCGTAGGAGGCGAACTGGGTGGCGATGTAATCGGCGGCCTTACGTTCGCCCTCTGTGCCGGCCACGCGCGGACCGATTTCCGTCGCCAATTTCTGGATGTGAGCGAGTGCGCGTTCGCCTTCGTGGGCCGGTGGGCCGATGTCCGCCGCGCCGGGCGGGGAAGATTTTGGGGCCGCTGTGACGCTCGCCGCGGCATGGGTGTTCGCTGCGGTCGCCTCCCGTGGAGTGGCCGACGACACGTTATCCGAACAAGCGACCAACGCAATCGCTAAGAGCGCAAGGACGGCGATGGACGAAAGCTTCACTCCGAGAGGGTATGGTGACCCGGGTGAAGTGCCCGTAAGCCGCACGCAGTCTGGTTACTTCCGGCCAAAGAGCTTCTTTACGCGACCCATTGGGGAAGGAGCCGGGGGTTCATAGGCAATTGGCTGGCCGCGCCAGTAGTGGCCCGGCTGCGGGGCCCCTCCACCCGCGCCGTTGCGAGGCGGCTTGCGGAAAGACACAAGGAACGCGGCGATGAACAGCACCACGCCTGCGAACGATGCCCAGATCAGCGGTTGGTAGAAGTTCGAGAGGATGAGCCCGCCAACCACGATCCCGGCGCCCGCGAAGAGCATGTTCGTGGGGCTAATGCGGTCTAGCAGGCCGGTGTTGGAGGAAGCGACCTTCGGCGCTTTCGGCGTCTTGGGCTTCGGCTTGCGGCGCACAGACGAAATGGAAATGGGCTCCCGATCGCTCGCGCCCGCGGGTGGTGGGGCGTCGCTGTCTAGCTTTGCGAGGATCTCTTCGATCTCACGTTCGAACTTATCTGCCATTCGTCTACTCCGAACCAACAGTAGGCGATCCGCAAGGGTTCGTCGATGGCGAATCGTTTACCCTAACGCGTCACAAACCTCGTTCGTGCTAACGCCCGTTTCAGGCGGACACAACGCCGCCGTTCGGGGCATAATTCCCCATCTTGTGGAAGGTGGGCATCAGAGGCTCGCCGGACGAGGGTTTTTGAAGATGGCGCAGGAAGAGATCGCAGTTGAGAGCAACCCCGAAACGTGCGTTGCTCTCGGGCGGGGTGACCTTGAGGAGCGACTAGAGCACGCGAAGTTCACGTACACCTCGGCGCGCCAGCCTCCGTTGCCGCGGGCTCGGCCATTCCTCATCGGCAAGGCAACGCTCTCGCCAATTTTCGACCGGGTGCTCGGTAACAACCACCTTTCGCGCGGCCGCTACGAGC
>JBBQGT010000082.1:0-14866 GCA_038323265.1 Tepidiformales bacterium | reverse complement strand
GCCGAGATGCTGTGCGTCTCCATGATCGGCCCGGCGGCGTCCTGCAGGAGGTACGTGCGCGTGCCGTGCAGTACGCCCGGCCGCCCCGCGACGAGCGTCGCAGAATGCTTTCCTGTCCCAACGCCGTCACCGCCCGCTTCGACGCCGATCAGCCGCACCGGGTCATTGATGAACGGGTGGAACAGCCCGATTGCGTTGCTGCCGCCGCCCACGCAGGCGATCGCGGTGTCTGGGAGCTTGCCCGCCTGCTCCAGCATCTGGACGCGCGCCTCCTTTCCGATGACCGACTGGAAGTCGCGAACGATCGTCGGAAAGGGGTGCGGGCCGATTGCCGACCCGATCAAATAGTGAGTGGTGGCGACGTTCGTTACCCAGTCTCGCATCGCCTCGTTGATCGCATCCTTGAGCGTCTTGCTGCCGCTATCCACCGGCACCACGGTGGCGCCCAGGATCTTCATGCGAAAGACGTTCAGCGACTGGCGTTGGATGTCTTCGGTGCCCATGTAGACCGCGCATTCGAGGTCCATCATGGCGCAGACCGTCGCCGTGGCTACTCCATGCTGGCCCGCGCCTGTCTCGGCGATGATGCGCGGCTTGCCCAGCCGCTTTGCCAGCAGCGCCTGGCCGAGGGCGTTGTTAATCTTATGTGCGCCGGTGTGCGCGAGGTCTTCGCGCTTCAGCCAGATGCGCGCGCCGCCACACTCCCTGGTTAGCCGTTCGGCGAAGTAGAGCGGCGTGGGGCGGCCCACGTAGTGCTTGTTCAGGTCGTCCAGTTCGGCCTGAAAAGCCGGATCGTTGCGCGCCTCGATGTACGCAGCTTCCAACTCCTCGTGCGCGCCGACCAGCGTCTCGGGGATGTACCGCCCGCCAAACTCGCCAAATCGTGGCGACATCTCTGTTTCAACGCCCAACGTGGACCCCTTTCGCCGCGCGGATAAACGCGCGAATCTTCTCGATGTCTTTGCTGCCGTTGGTTTCCACGCCGCTGGAGACATCCACGGCCCACGGCTCGACCTGCAAGACAGCCTCGGCCACGTTCTCGGGTGTAAGCCCGCCGGCGAGGAAGAATGGCGTACGCCGCGCCACCTCTTTTGCCACTTCCCAATCGAAGGCTTCTCCAGTGCCGCCGAGCGCCGCACTGGACGCCGTGTCCAGCAGGATCCCCGCCGAGGCGCCCGGCGTAGCCGCGTCCCAGACGTCGAACTCGGTCGTGCCGGGAGCCACGTGGATGGCACGAATCACAGGCAGATGGATTTGCGCCGCGAACTCCCCGGATTCGCCTCCGGAAAGCTGCACGAGGTCCAGCCCTGCGGCATCGGCGATGTTGTTCACGTCGTCCACCTCCATCTCAGCGAAGACGCCGACGATCAGTGGGCGCCAGCGGGCCGTTGACTGTTCGATTTCATCCGCCCACGCGCCGAACCAGCTGTTGGCCGAGACGTCGCCCCGCCGAGGCCCTTCGAAGCTGGCGTCGCGGCCCTGGGTGCGCTTCTCTTTCAGCGCTTCGACGATGTTGTAGCACTCCTGAGGTGTGACTTTGCGTTTTGATTCGGCGAACATGATGCCGATAAAGTCAGCCCCCGCCTTGGCTGCTTCGAGGGCCGTCTCGGGGTCGCGCAGTCCGCAAATTTTGACCAGCGTCATGGGCGGCCCACCAGCGCCCGGATCGCGGCCGCCGGGTCCTCGGCCACCATCAGCGCCTCCCCCACCAGCACGGCTCCGGCGCCCGCGGCCTGAAAGCGCAAGACGTCTTCGCGCGTGCTGATGCCACTGAGCGCCGCAAGCAGCACATCGCCGGCCACCTTGCTGGCCAGCCGATCCGTCGTGCCAAGGTCTACCCGGAAGTTGCGCAGGTCACGGTTGTTTATGCCGATCACGCGTGCCCCGCCGGCCAACGCGCGGTCCATTTCGTCGGCGTTGTTCACTTCCACGAGCGGTTCCATGCCGAGGGAGCGCGAGCGTTCCATCAGGTGGCAGAGCTTCGAGTCATCAAGCGAAGCCACGATCAGCAGCAGGCTGTCCGCGCCGTGGACGCGCGCTTCGAGCACCTGGTAGTCATCGATGATGAAGTCTTTGCGAAGGATCGCCGGGCGGTCCGGGCCCAACTCTTCGAGAGACGTGCGGATCTCAGTCATATCTTCGAGCGTGCCCTTGAACCACGTCGGCTCGGTCAACACTGAGATGCCTGCCGCACCCCCGTCTGCGTATTTCTTCGCCTGGGCCACGGCGTCGAGGCCCGGAGCGATGTCGCCCTTGCTCGGTGAGGCGCGCTTCACTTCGGCGATCAGGGCCATTGGCGCTTCGCGGCGAAGGCGCGCTTCAAAGTTCAGCACCGCGGGAGATGACCCAATCCGCGCCTCCAGCTCAGGGGCGGGCACAGCCGCTTTCGCTACGCGCACGTCGTGTTCGCGCCTCGCAACGATGGTGTCGAGGATCGTCGGGCTACCCATCGGCAGGCCCCTGGCTGAGGGCGATGTAGCTGTCCAGCACCTCGCGCGCGCGACCCGATCCGATCGAATCGCGGGCCAGAGCGACACCCTCCGGGTAGTCCTTCGCTGAGCCAGCAGTAACCAGCGCAGCAGCTGCATTTAGCAGCACGAAATCGGTGATTGCACCTTCGGAACCATCGAGCACGGCCAGCAGCGCGCCGGAATTTTCGGCCGCGTCGCCGCCAATGACCTTCGTCACGGGGTGCGATGGCAGACCAAAATCCGCGGGTCTGAGTTGCACTTCGGCAACCGAGCCATTGGCCACCTCCCAGCCGAAAGTGACGCCCTCCGGGCTGATCTCGTCCAGGCCCTCGGCGGAGTGGATGACCAGCGCGCGCGACAAGCCGCGCAGCCGGAACGCCTCCGCCATCACCGGTCCTAGCGCCCGGGCGCCCACGCCAACGAGCATTGCGCGCGGGCGGGCGGGGTTGGTGAGCGGGCCAAGGACGTTGAAGATCGTCCGTGTGCCCATTTCGCGGCGCGGGCCGCCCACGTGGCGGAAGGCAGGGTGAAAGCGTTGGGCGAACAGAAAGCAGAAGCCGCAACTTTCGATCACCTGCGCGGCGCGTTCGCCGCTCAGGTCCAGGTTCGCGCCGAGCGCTTCGAGCACGTCGGCGCTGCCGCATTTCGAAGACGCCGCCCGGTTGCCGTGCTTGGCCACCCGCACTCCAGCGCCGGCCACGACCAACGCGGCCGTGGTCGAAACGTTAAACGTGTCCATGCCGTCGCCGCCGGTGCCTACGATGTCGATCACGTCATCGACTGGCACTAACTCGGCGTGGCGTTGGGTCACTTCGAGGCAAGCGGCGATGATCTCGGGCGTTTCGCCGCGCATTCGCAGGCCCGCAAGGAACGCGCCGATCTGCGCCGGGCTAGCCGCGCCGGTCATAATCTCTTCGAGCGCTGCGGCCGCCCGCTCCCCGCTAAGGCTGCCTGACTCCACCAGCGAACGGATCGCTTCCTGCATCACCATCGGCCGCCCTCCATGGCGAGGAAATTCTTCAACAACTCTTTGCCGTACTCCGTGGCGATCGATTCGGGGTGGAACTGCACGCCTTCGACGGTCAGTTCCTTGTGGCGCACACCCATGATCACGCCGCTCTCGGATCTTGCCGTGATCTCCAGCGACACAGGCTGGGTGCTGGGCGTCCCGGCGAGGGAATGGTAGCGCGCGCCCCGGAAAGCTGGCGGCAGTCCCGCGAACACGCCCTTGCCATCATGGTCGATAGTCGATTGCTTGCCGTGCAAGATCTCGCCTGCCCCCGCAACCGTGCCACCGAATACTTCGTAAATGCACTGGTGCCCAAGGCAGACGCCAAGCACCGGCACTTGCCCGGCGAACTCGCGAATCACCTCACGTGAGATGCCCGCCTCCGAAGGGTTGCCGGGGCCTGGCGAGATGACCACGTGGTCGGGCTTCAGCTCCTTGCACTGGGCCACGGTGACCTCGTCGTTGCGCCGCACGAGGACATCGGCCCCAATCTCCGCCAGGTACTGATAGAGGTTGTAGGTGAAGCTGTCGTAGTTATCGATGAGCAGGGTTGTCATCCGTCCATCCCTTCTTCGTAGGCAAGGTCTTCGGCAATTAAATGGAGGGTCGCGGCAAGCTCATCCGGTGAGTAGCCGAAGCCCCGCTTGTCGAGCTTGAACTTCGCGCCCAGGTAGTCTGGGTCGTAGGAGGCGCGCGAACGCAGGTTCAGCGGGTAGCTCGTGCCCGGCTCACCCATCAACGCAACCAGGAAGTAGCCATCGCCCGCGGACCGCGTGAAACTCGAGACTTCCTCGAGCAGCGGGATGAGCGCCAATTCGAGTCCACCCGAACGGTAGAAGCGCACACCAACATGCGCGACCTGCTTGTCGAGTGCTACCTCGCTCATGGCGTGGCTGCGCTTTCGTGCAGCAAGGCCAAGATCTCGCCTGGCAGCCTTACGGTGTGGTCGGGCATCGCGTCGAGGAGGAGCTCGGCATCCAGTGTCCCCCAGAGCGCCGCGACGGATTTGCAGCCAGCATTGCGCGCCGCCCAAACGTCCGCGGGGCTATCGCCTACGAACAGGATCTCCTCTGGCTCATCCACGCAGATGCGCTCCATGGCGAAGAAGATGGGTTCCGGATCCGGCTTGTGCAGGTCGGTGTCATCGAAGCCAACGACGGCTTGGAAGTAGCGCAGCAGTCCCGCCCGGCTCAGCTCTTCGGTCGCACCCCAGGCCACCTTCGAGGTGACCACCGCCATCGGCAGTTCGATTTCAAGGAACGCCTCAAGCACCGGCTCGATGCCCTCATACGGCTGGATATTGCGCTGCAACGTGTAATAGCGGTCGCGGTAAACGGTGGCGAAGCGCCTGTAGTCATCACCGACAAGTCGCCGCCCGAGGTCTTCGAGCGTGCCGCCGCGGTGCGAAACCCACAGCGCCATTGGGTCTGTTTTGCCGCCGACTACGGTCTCATAAGCATGCGCGAGCGCCGTCATACGCCCGGGCAGAGTATTCAGCAGCGTGTCATCCAGGTCCCAGAGCAGCGCCTGCGGCCTCATCGCCGAACTCGGCCCGGCCGCGAGATACCGCGCTCCGCGAATACTTCTTCCATGGTTGGCCAGGCAGCGACCGCGGCCGGGAAGCCCGCGTAAACCGCTACCATCTTCATCGCCTCGATGATCGCCTCCGCGCTGGCGCCATGGTTGAGGGCACCACCGATGTGCGACTTGAGCGACGCATGCTGGCCCGCCGCCGCGAGCATCACGACGACCATCAGGCTTCGCGTGCGGCGGTCCAGCGCGGCTCCCTGCCAGACTTCGCCCATGGAGAAATCGAGAATGGCGTCCGCTAGTTCAGGGCAGGCGGAGCGCAGCTCCGCCTCGGCGTTCGGGTTGCCCCCGCTGAGTGTGCGCAACACGTCCAGCCCAGCGGCGCGCTTGCCTGTTGTGGCGGGCGCGGACGTAAGCATCGAACGTTCGCCGGCGGGAGTGAGGTTTGCTTGCATGGCCCGCAGGATCGCTTCGCTTGGGTCCTCGCGTGGGAAGATGCCAAAGGCCGCCAGGATTGCCGTTCGAAGCGTCTCGTCGATTGAAATATTGTGCAGGTCGGCCGGTTCGAACCAGCCAAGGTCCTGGCTCTCCGCAGGCGCTGGCTCGCCCGTCCAATCAGTGGAGGCGTAATACAAGTTGTAGATAATCCGCCCGTCGGCGTCGGCGAGATGTATAGTTTCGAGGAAGTCCTCCTCGATGGCCAGCGTGTTGACGCCAAGCATCATCAGGAAAGCGTCCATCTCCTCGTCGGCATCAGCCTTACCAGGCGCCAGCGGGCCACCGGGCAGTTCCCAGCGCGCATCGGGATGCGCGCGGACGAGCAGAAGCTTGCCTTCCCTAGCGACAATCGCGCCAAGGTGGATGCGATTTGGAGTCACGTTGTTCTGACCGCCTGCGTGTTGAGCACGCTAATTAGCAGGATCTTCAGCGGCGCGGGCAGTTCAGTTTCTATGACCGCATCTGCATCGAGCCAAATACCGCGGTCTGTCGCGGGCTCGCCGACCCATTCCCAGACGGTGTAGAAGCCGGAGAATCGCGGCGCCTGATGGGCGGGGTGCAGGTAATCGAACGCCCCTTGGGCCCAGATCGAACGTGCGCCGATCCCCAACTGGTCGGTCAAATAGGCTCGCAGTTCAACCTTTCGGTCTTCGGCCATCGGCTGAAAAGCCCCGCCTGGCAGCCCCAGCGCGCCCTCGTGCCACGTGAGGAACACACGCTCCTCCCGCACCAATACGCCATACACGCAGTCCGGCCGCCTATCCACAACGCTGCTCCGCGTGGCGGTCGGGAAACGTGAATCTCGAACCGCCAAATGTGCAGTCATCCATAGCCCAGGCTCCCCGTGCGCAACTCGGCGGCGGCGATCTCCGCCAGGTCGATGGCCCGCATCATCGCGGTCGCTTTGTTGCGCGATTCCAGGTACTCCTCCTCGGGCGTGCTGTCGTACACCACGCCGCCGGCCGCCTGCACATAGGCGCGCCCACCCTTCATCCAGATAGTGCGGATCGCGAGTGCGGTGTCGCAGTTGCCCGAGAGGTCGAAGTAGCCGATGCAGCCGCCGTAGCCACCGCGCTGCTCGCCCTCAAGTTCGGCGATGATCTCCATCGTGCGGATCTTCGGAGCCCCGGTGACCGTACCGTGCGGGAAGTAGGCACGCAGCGCGTCGTAGCTCGAAACGCCGGGACGTAGCCTGCCGATAACGTGCGATACGAGGTGCATAACGTGCGAATATCGCTCAATCGCCATGAGTGACGTGACCTGGACCGTGCCCGGCAGGCACACGCGGCCAAGGTCGTTACGGGCGAGGTCCACGAGCATGATGTGCTCAGCCTGCTCCTTTTCGGAGTTCTGCAACTCGTCAGCCATACGCTGTTCGTCCGCTTCGTCGCGTCCACGGCGGCGCGTGCCGGCGATTGGGTGCGTCTCGATCAGGTCGTCCTCAACCCGGATGAGCATCTCCGGCGAGGCGCCAACCACCTGCATTTCGTCCAGTTCCAAGTAGTACATGTAGGGCGAAGGGTTAACGCGGCGGAGCGACCGGTAGACCTCGAAGGGGTGCGCTTCGGTCTGCCGAGTGAATCGCTGGGAGACCTGGATCTGGTACGTATTGCCAGTCTCGATGTACTCCTTGGCGATCATCACCTTCTCCATGAAGTCTTCCTTCGTGTGGTTGGAGACGAACGTGGAGTTGCCGGATCGCGGGAGTTTCACTTCGTACGGGAGCCGTACCAACGGCGCGCCAAGGCGCGCCACGAGGTCATCGATCTTCCAGGCGGCTTGCCGGTATGCCGCCTCAATATCGCCGTCCACGCGGACGTGGCTCACCACTTTGATCGAATGCTGCAGGTGGTCGAACACCAGCAGCGTATCCGTAAACATGAAGACCGATTCGGGGAAGCCCTGCGGGTCTGATTCAGGCATCGGCAGCTTCTCGTAGTAACGCGCGACTTCGTAGGAGAGGAAGCCGACGGCCCCGCCGTTAAAGCGTGGCAGTCCAGAGACCTTGATCGGCGAAAATCGGCGCAGTTCGTCTTCGATGTGGATCAACGGGTCTTCGGCCAGTTCCCCAGGCTCATCGCCGGTGCGCAGCACGCGGTACGGCTCGGTGCCGATGAAGCTGTAGCGCGCCAGCCGTTCGCCGCCTTCCACCGATTCGAGCAAGAACGAATACTGGCCCCGCTTCACTTTGAGAAAAGCTGAGACCGGCGTCTCGAGGTCCGCCGCCACTTCGCGGTAGATTGGCACAACGTTACCGCCGCCCTTGCGCGCCAGATCCTTCACTTGCTCGAGCGTTGGTTGAAGCATCAGTAGCGTCCCAGGTAGTTCATGTCCAGGGCGTCGCGCACCATCTCCATGGTTTCTACGGCGATCTTCCGCTCTCGCTTAGTGCCAGCCTCCAGCGCCTCGCGCACCTGGGGCATTCGTGCTTCGTAGTACGCGCGGCGCTCCCTGAACGGTTCGAGAAGCGCGTTCAAGGCGACCGTCAGGCGGTCTTTCAGCTCCTTGTTGCCCACCCCGGAAGTGCGGTAGCGGTCTTCCAGGTCGGCCACCTCCGCTGTGTTCGGGTCGAACGCCCGGAGGTAAAGGAAGATCGGGTTTTCATCTGGATCGCCGGGTTGGTTCAGTTCCCGCGGAGGGCCGCCGTACATCGACTTGATCTTCTTTGCCACAAGCTCGGCGGGGTCCTTGAGGTCGATCGTGTTGCCGCGCGATTTGCTCATCTTGGCGTTTCCATCGGTGCCAACGAGCCGCGGCACGCGTCCGACCAACCCTTCCGGCTCGGGGAAGACGTCCTTGAATCGGCGGTTGAAGCGACGCGCCGTCTCGCGCGTCAATTCGATGTGCGGCAGTTGGTCTTCGCCTACGGGGACCAGGTGGGCGCGCGGCATGAGAATGTTTGCAACTTGCATCACCGGGTAGGTGTAGAACGCCACCGGTACGGACTTCGCTTCGCTCTTGCCGTCCTCGGGGTGCTCCATCGCCTCCATCTCTGCCTTTAGCGTGGGGTTCCGCTCGAGCATAGAGATCGGCAAAAACCAACCAAGCAGAGTGGTCAGTTCGGCATGCTCCGGCACCAGGCTTTCGATGACGAAAGAGCTTCCCTCCGGGTCCAGGCCAACACCGAGCCAGTCCAGCGCGACTTCCCAGACGGCATCCCGCACGCGCGCAATGTCGTCTGCGTAATCGGAGACCTGGTAATCGGCGATCAGGAAGTAGCACTCGTACTCATGCTGGAGATTCACCCAGTTTTCGAGTGCGCCAGCATAGTGGCCGAGATGCAACGACCCGGTGGGCCGGATGCCCGTGAGGATGCGCCTGCGTTCGGTCACCGAGGGCCGCTTCCCGGGTTGCGGCCCGGCGGGCGAGGGCCGCCTGGCGCTGGACCGCGCACCGGTCCGCCCGGCAGCCGGCCCGCGCCAACGCGCAGGTAGGCCGCCACCTGGCGCGCAGCCTGCTCGGCCAGGTCCAGTTCGTGCGCGAAAACGGTGTCCTGCTCGTTCGTGACCGCCGCGAGGATGTGGACCCACGAACGGCATTGGGCGAGCGCTCCCCGTGCCTCGCGATAGAGGTCGCTTTGCGCCGGCCCTTCTCGGCCGGAAGCCTCGGCAATCAGCGCGCTGGCCAATCCCGCCTGCTCGAAGGCGTGGCTCTGCGCTTCCGCCGAAGCCTTCAAGTTCGAGCCGATCTTTAACCGGCCAACGGCGGAAGCAAGTTTCACCGAGGTGTTCCAGGCTTCAACGTTCTGGTATTCGAACTCGGCCATTAGGCGGCAACCTCTCCGTAACAGCCGTCCAGGAAGCTGAGCAACCTGTCGCACGACGTTTCGATCGCCTGAACGACGGCGTCCTCGTCCTCCGCGGACTGGCGGATGGCGTCCATCTCTGCTCCAGCGTGTGCAATATCTGCCACCAAATGGACCGAGAAGAACTCGAACTGCTTGGGCGCGAACCCATAGTGCTCGGTCAGGCCCTTGATCTTCTGCCAGGCGATCGCCGGCACCTGGCCTTCGTAGGCGAACAGCGTGGCCAGCGCCTCGGCCACCGGGGCGTTCTTTGATGCCTCACTAAAGTGGGCGATGAGTGCCGCGGTCTCCGGTCGGATCTCAGCGTTGCGAACTTCATCACCCGCCACGCCAAGCGCGCTGGCAAACTCCAGCCAGAGGATCGGGTGGTTGCGGTCGCCGTGTTCTTCGTCCCAAAGGTTATCGAGGATGAGCTGGCGGATCTCCGGCGAGTCCGTGCGCGTGTGGATGGCGCTCAAGAAGCGCGGGAAAGCGACTTCGAAGTGGTAATACTGGCGCGCGTACTCCTGCAGTCGCTCTCGGCTGAGCACGCCCTTCGTCCACTCGGTATAGAACGGGTGCTTGAGAAGCGATTTCGCTTCGAGGACCGCGTTGATACGGGCTTCGAGGTCACTGGTCTGGGCGATCATGTTGGGAGCCTTTCCGGTGTAGTGGTGTTGATTGCGTGGTTGCTGAGTGCTGGTTTCAAATCTCCGGGAGGGATTTCATCGCCTCGCGGACGCGTTCCGCAGGGTAGTGGTCGTCGATCAGACGGCCGGCGAGGTAGTCATCGTAGGCAGAAAGGTCCAGCAGCCCATGACCGCTGAGGTTAAAGAGGATCGTACGACTCTTGCCTTCTTCCTTCGCTGCCAGCGCCTCATCGATCGCCCCGCGGATGGCGTGGCTGCTCTCCGGCGCGGGGATGATCCCTTCGGTCTTCGCAAATAGCGTAGCCGCTTCGAAGCAAGGATTCTGGGGGTAGGCCTTCGCCTCAATGTAGCCCTCGCTATACAGCTGACAGAGGAGCGGCGCCATGGCGTGGTAGCGCAGCCCACCCGCGTGGATGCCCGGCGGCATGAACGTGTGGCCGAGCGTGTACATCTTCATCAGCGGCGTCAGCCCGGCCGTATCGCCGAAGTCGTAGCGGTACTCGCCCTTCGTCAGGCTGGGGCACGAAGCCGGCTCAACTGCTACGAAGCGCGTGTTGCGATTGCCGTCCAGGCGGTCCTTCATAAACGGGAAGATGAGGCCCGCCGCATTGGATCCGCCCCCGGCGCAGCCAACCACCACGTCCGGGTAGTCGCCCGCCATCTCCATCTGCTTCATCGCCTCCTGGCCAATCACCGTCTGGTGCAGGAGGACGTGGTTGAGGACGCTGCCGAGCGAGTACTTGGTGTCTTCGCGCATCGCCGCGTCCTCCACGGCTTCGGAGATCGCCATGCCAAGGGAGCCGGAGCTCTCCGGGTCAGCGGCCAAGGCTGCGCGACCGGCTTTGGTGTCTTCGCTGGGGCTTGCCACAACGCTACTCCCCCAGAGCTGCATCATCGAACGGCGGTAGGGCTTCTGGTCGTAGGAGATCTTGACCATGTACACCTTGCATTCGATGCCAAAGATCTGGCAGGCGAAGGCGAGCGATGCGCCCCACTGGCCGGCGCCGGTCTCCGTGGCAATGCGCTTCACGCCCTCCTGCTTGTTGTAGTACGCCTGCGCGACCGCCGTGTTCGGCTTGTGCGAACCAGAGGGAGAAACGCCTTCGTACTTATAGTAGATCTTCGCCGGGGTATCGAGCGCCTTCTCAAGGAAGGTGGCGCGAATCAGCGGCGACGGCCGCCAAATCTTGTAGATCTCGCGCACCTCATCCGGGATCTCGATGTAGCGCTCGGAACTCACTTCTTGCTTGATCAGCTCCATCGGGAAGAGCGGCGCGAGCGCCTCCGGGCCGATCGGCTGGTGCGTGCCGGGATGCAGCGGCGGCGCGGGCGGATTCTTCAGGTCCGCGGCCACGTTGTACCAATGCGTTGGCATCTCCGACTCGTTGAGGAAGTACTTCCGTGTCGCCATCGCCAATCTCCTTGTTTGTTTTGAACCACCGGGACACCGTGCTTAGGGGGCCTGAAGGTGTTCCTCAGTCCTCGGCGCCTTGATGGTTAGGTTCTCGTCCGGGAAACCAAAAACCCCTCGCCATCAAAGGACGAGGGGTTACTCGCGGTGCCACCTTTGTTCCCGCCGGTTACCTGGCGGGCACTTTGTCAGCCGCCATGGGGGACTGGGTGCAAGCTGAGTCCTCAGACACTGTCACCGTAGTCCTCGAATGAGGGCCCTGGCTGTGATAACGGTGCCACTCCGCCGGCGGCTACTACCCGAAGGTTTCGCTGCCGGGGCTCCCGGGTCCATTCACCGACCGCGCCGCCGCCGGGCTTCCACCTGTCCCCAGCTCTCTGAAGGCTCGCTTGGCCGGGTACTTCTCCCGATCCACGCCTCTATTAGTATTCAGTTGTCCGAGAAAAGTATCGCGGGCATCGGGCGATGTCAACGATCGTGGCGCTCCAAGAACACCAGCAACCTGTTCGTTGTTCGATATCCCCGGTTCAGACCGCCAAACCCGATCCCGAACAGCTTTGCCGCGCGGGCCGCGCCTCTGTACGCTTTGGCCCGCCGGGAGGGCGTGTGCGAACGTTTGGGCCAATTGCACGGATGGTGCTTCAGCGGAGCCTTGGGCACTGGAAGCTGCTCTCCACGCTGGTCACCGGCATCGTGCTCTCCGCCGCCCTCATGGCCTGTGTGGCCCTCTATTCCGATTCGATTCGCGACCTCGGCCTCAAGCACGCCCTCCAGTCCCAGCCCGCCCACTCGCTCGACCTCGAGGTCGACGGCTCAGCCCCGTCCCTTCAACCCACGGATTACGCCCAGCGTAAGGCGACCGTCGACGAGTTGCTCCAACGTCTGGCGGGCAACGTCATCAGCCAGATCGTGCACTACGGCAAGTCTGAGACATTCTTCCTCGCGCCCACCGGCCAGGCGCTTCCGACCGACGACAATCTGCTGTCGCGGGCACACATCCAGTTCCTCGATCAGTTGGCGGACCACACCCACTATGCCGCTGGCCGCGCTCCCGCGGCCGCGCCGCCGGTCCCCGCCGGCAACATTCCCAAGCTCGAGCTCGCCATCGGCAAAGCCACCGCCGACCGTATGGGCGTCAAGCTCGGCGATGTCTTCGACTTGAGCCTCCATTGGAAAAAAGGCGTGGTCTACCAAGCTGAGGTCGTCGGCATCATCGAACCGAACAACCTCGCGGAGCCGTACTGGTTCGGACGCACGGACCGCTTCGAGATGCCCAACACGCGTTGGCCCACGTACCCCTTCTTCATGGACGAAAAGACGTTCATCGAGGCCGTAGGCGCCACGCTCCCCGAAATCGACGTCAACTACGAAGTGTTTGGCTTCGTGGACGTGGACCGCATCGATTACACGAACGCCCGTTTGGTCGAAGACAACGTGACTGCCCTGGATCGCGAAATTCGCGCCCAGGTGGGCCAAACAGACCTGAAGACGAAGCTCGCCACTACGCTCACGGACTACCGAACGAAGCTCTTCTTCACCCGCCTGCCGCTCTTCGCCCTGATGCTCCAGATCGTTGGTATCGTGCTCTTCTTCGTCGTGATGATGTCCACGATGGTGATCGAGCGGCAGACAGGCGAAATCGCCCTGCTGAAGAGCCGCGGCGCGAGCACCGCACAGGTGATGGCAATCTACGTGCTCGAAGGCTGTGGCCTGGGCGCTATCGCAACGATTAGCGGGCCGTTCATCGCCGCGGGCGCAATCTCCCTGCTCGGCCTTACCCCACCCTTCAACGACCTCAGCGGCGGCGAACTGCTCAAGGTCAGACTCACACCCGAATCGTTCGCTTTGGCCTTCTTTGGCGCATTGCTTTCGCTCGCGGCGTTGCTTTGGCCGGCTTACCGCGCCTGCCGGTACAGCATCACGAACTACAAGCAGCAGCTGTCGCGCCCTTCCCAGCAGCCAGTCTTCCTGCGCTACTACCTGGACCTCGTGCTGATTGCAGTCGGCGCGTTTGCCTTCTACCAGCTGCGCCAGCGCGGCTCGCTGGTCACCGAAAAACTCTTCGGCGACCTTTCGGCCGACCCGCTCCTGTTGGTCACACCCACCCTCTTCATGCTCATGGTCGCGCTCGTCTTTCTGCGACTCTTCCCACTGGCGCTTCGGCTGGGCTTGTGGATGTCGCGCCGCCTTGACGGCCCGACGCTTTCGATGAGCCTGACGCGTATGGCGCGCAGCCCGCTACAGCACAGCCGCCTGATCCTCCTGCTCATTCTCACGACAGCCGTCGGGATGTTCGCCGCCGGCTTCCGCGCAACGCTCGAACAGGGCTACAACGACCGCGCCGCGCAGGCCGCGGGCGCGCCAACACGCCTGGTTGATATTCGCGCCCCCTCGGGCCTGGCGAACGAAGCCTTCGTGCAAGCCATCGCCACAACCACCGGGGCCACGACCGTTAGCCCCGTCGTGCGGCTCTCCGGCTCGCTGAACATTTCGCGCTTTAATTCGGAATCGATCCAGGTTCTTGGGGTGAAGCCCGAGGAGTTCAAGGATCTCGGTTTCTGGCGGGGCGATTACGCCTCCGCCAGCGAGGACGAACTGTTCGCGCGGCTCGGCAAAGCCGCCACGCCGGTCGGCGGTGCGCCAACGGTCCCCCCCGGCGCGCAGTCCATCGGTTTTTGGGGACGGCTGCCGCTACCGCCGCGCACACCGAACCCCCAGGTCGGCCTTCGCTTCATCGATGGCGCCGGCACCTGGTTCGAATACTTGATGACGAGTGATGCGCCCGCGGGCGGGTGGCAGTTCTTCTCGGTGAACGTCAACGTGCCACTCGTCCCCCGGCTGATTAGCGGCCAACCGCGGAGGCTCCCGGTTGGACCTCTCACTTTTGATTCCCTCTACGTCCGCTTCCCCGGCCTCTCGGGCGATACGAACGACCAGGTGACCATGACCTTCGATGACCTGCAATGGTCTGCAGGCCCGACGGCCAAGGGTCTCGGCGCCACGGGCTTCGCCGATGGCACGGTGATCGAAGACTTCGGCAACCTTGACCGCTACGAAAACATCACCGGATTCTCGGTTGTTACGCAGGCCGGCACGCTTGCCGGCGGAGACGCCGAGGCCCCGCGCAGCAGCCCGGCCGCAAAACTCACGTTCATTCGTGGGCGCGCTGGCACTTCACTGGTTGGGCTGCGCCGCTCGGTAACCAAGGGGCCACTGCCGGTCCTCGGTGCGAGCCAGGTGTTGAAACGTATGGGCAACAAAGTCGGAGATGAGGTCACGCTGTTCGCGAACGGACAGTACATCCCCGTCAAGATCGTTGGAGACTTCGACATCTTCCCAGGCTACGACCCATCGAAGCGCACCGGCCTGTTCGTTGCGGACCTCGATTCGCTACAGGTGGCCGCGACGCGTGTCCCGGGCGCCGCTGAGGGCGCTTACCCGAACGAAGCGTGGATGAGTGGCGCGGCCGCCGGCCTCACGAAAGTCAGCCTCCAGGAGAAGGGGCTGCTCGCC
>JBBQGT010000081.1:0-14997 GCA_038323265.1 Tepidiformales bacterium | reverse complement strand
CGGCACATCGCTCAGCAAGCACGATCATTTGACGAGTTCCCGGACATCGAAGTGCACACCGTGGCAGGGCTCACGACGGCGCTCCTTGAGCTCGCGCCCGGCCCTTTCGGCCCCTGAACCTTCCGTGACCGGACTTTACGTGCGCCACGACGGCTTGGCACTACACTCAACCCTCATGATCCGTATCCGTTCGCTGTTTGTGTTGGCCGCTTTCACCGCAGTCGTGCTTTCCGCTGCCTGTGGTGGTGACGACGCCGTTTCGGTCTCGACCGCGTCCACTTCACCCACTGCGACTTCTCCGGCCACCGCGCCGCCAGTGGCAGCTTCTCCGACAGTTGGGGCAACGGCTGCGACAACTGGCGCCGCACGCAAGCTTGGTACGTCCGCGGGCGCCGCAACCACGGCGAAGGACCCGACGTTCGTGGCCCTGGCAGGGGCGACTGCGAGCTTTGGCAAGGATGGCAAAGCCGTCTACCAGATCGAAATGCCGGCGAAGTGGAACGGCGAGGTGGTTTACTACGCGCACGGCTACGCCGGATTTGGCACTGTGGTATCGGTCGATTCACCTCCCGCTGCGCTCCGCAGCGCGTTGATTGCTGACGGATATGCCTGGGCGGCCAGCAGCTACAGCGAAAACGGCTATGTGCCAGGCATTGGCGCCGATGACACGTTGGCCCTCAAACGCGTATTTGAAGGGAAATTCGGCAAGGCCAAGCGCTCCTACCTGTTTGGCGCAAGCATGGGCGGCAACGTCGTCTCGCTCTCCCTCGAAAACTTCGGCAACGAGTACGACGGCGCGCTGGCCGTCTGCGGGGCACTGGCTGGTGAGGAGCAAATCGACTACCTCGCCTCCTGGGTTGCGCTTAGCGAGTTCACTTCGGGGGTGAAAATCCCCATTGGCGAAGGCTCGAAGGACATGGCATCCATACTCCTTCAGCAGATTCCGAAGGCACTTGGGACGCCAGAAAGCCCGACAGCCAAGGGCGTGCAATTTGCCAGCACCGTGCGAATGCTCACTGGTGGGCCACGCCCCTTCTTCCTCGAAGGTTTCAAAGAGCAGTACGTCGTCAACTTCGGGCTCGCGCTGCTGGACCCGGACCGCAAGGGCCTGGCAGCGGCCGCCTCGACCAACGAGGGCGCCAACTACACGATTCAGCCCGGCCTTGGGCTGACGAACGAGCAGTTGGACGCCGGCGTACGACGCTTCAAGGCGGACCCGGCTTCCCGCAACGCCAGCGCTCACCCGGACGCCGTGCCCACCACCGGCAAGATTTCGAAGCCCCTGCTAACGCTGCATGGCACAGGCGACCTGTTCGTGCCGATCAGCCAGGAGCAGTCGTACCGCTTGAAGGTTGAAGCAGCCGGCAAGGGCGACTTGCTGGTCCAACGCGCTATCCGATCGGGCGGACACTGCAAGTTTTCGGCCGAAGAATTCAGCGCAGCATTCACCGACCTGGTGAGCTGGGTGAACGACGGAAAGACGCCGAAGGGCGACGACCTGCTGGGCGATCTTTCGGACATCGGCAGGCAGTTCACAACACCGCTTCGCCCCGGAGACCCGGGCATGAATTAGGTGGGAGGCGGCAAGATCGCCCGGCAGGTAAACTTCGCCCATGCCTGTTGTCCCTCGCTCTTGCCTCCGATGAACATCTTTTTCGACGTCGACTACACGCTGATCACCTGGGATGTGAAGCTGCGACCCGGCGTGCGCGAGGTGTTCGAAAAGCTTCGCGCCGAGGGCCACATGATCTATCTCTGGAGCGGCGTTGGGCCGCGGTGGGAGATCGTCAAACGTTTCGAACTGCACGACCACGTAACCGACTGCTTCTGGAAGCCGCTCTATGACCACCACGCCCGGATGGTCGAACTGGGCGTCACAGTTTTCCCTGATTATGTCATCGATGACCACCAGGAGATCATCGACGCCTTCGTCGGCAGCACGATCAAAGAGCCGGCGATGCCGCTCCAGACAGACCGCGAGATCTGGCGGGTGTACGACGACATCCAGGCGTTTATGGGCGCGCAAGCCCTCGCCCAGCAAGAAGGCTAGAGGTGGGTCGCGGCGTCATCCTCATCCGGCACGCCACGCCCCTTGTCACGCCGGGGACGGCCTCAAACCTTTGGACGCTCGGCGAATCAGCGAAAGAGGACTGCGTGCTGCTTGCCCACGCGTTGCCGAAAGATGTCGCGCCGGTGGTCTACACGAGCCCGGAACCCAAGGCCGCCGAAACGGCCACGGTCATCGCCTTGCGGCTCGGCCTCCAGGTACAAACCGACGCCCGCCTTTCCGAAGTCGACCGCCCGCCAGTTTGGGACGATGACTACCGGGCGATGGTCCTCCGGTACCTCGAAACGACACAGCAGCCGGGTTGGGAACCGGCGGACGCTGTCCGCAACGGTTCGCCGAGGCAGTGGAGGAAGCGTTCGCGGCCAATCCGGCCGGCGATGTCATCGTTTCGAACCACGGGATGGTGCTCAGCCTTTACGCAGCGTCCTGCGTGGACATCGACCTCCCGCAATTCTGGCGCGAACTGACCTTCCCAGACGCATGGCGGCTGGACCTAATGTCCGGCGCGTTGGAGCGGCTCTACCGCGGGGGCCTGGCACCCGGGTGACGCCGAGGATCGGCGCGCATCCGCATAAAAATCTGTTGGTACCCTCGGACGGACTCGAACCGCCAACCCTCTGATCCGAAGTCAGATACTCTATCCGTTGAGCTACGAGGGCACTGGACGAAAGAGCGTCAGCAGGCGTCGCGTCCTGGCTACGCCCTCTTTTTTCGCTAACGATCCATGCCCATAGTAACGCGGACCGGACCGGGCGTGAATTGCCGGGAGCCTGCGCCCCTGGATCACCAGGCCTTCCACGACCCCCTTACCGGCCTCCCTAACCGCGCGCGATTCATGTCCAGTTTCAGCGACGCGTTGTCCTCGGCGGCGCGGGAAAAGCGCAACGTGGCAGTCCTCTTCATGGATGTCGACCGCTTCAAGTATGTCAACGACAGTCTCGGGCACGGCGTTGGCGATCTGCTGTTGGCCGTACTCAGCCGCCGACTGGTAGGCGCCGCGGACGGCGCCCTGGTGGCCCGGCTTGGAGGCGATGAATTCACCATCCTCGTCACCGGCAACCGGCCGGACATGTCGGCCCGGCTGATTGCGCAGCGCATCGCGACCGCGCTCGACCAGCCATTCTCCATCGCCGGCCACGAGCTGTTCGTCTCCATGAGCATCGGTGCAGCGGTCAGCACCCCACGTGATAAGACGATTACCGAACTCCTGCGCAAAGCGGATATCGCGCTCTATCGCGCAAAGGCCGATGGACGAAACTGCTTCGTCGCCTTCAGCGACGAACTCGACGCCCTCTCGGCGGAACTGTTTGACCTCGACAACGCCCTTCGGCACGCAGTCGGACGCGGCGAGTTGCTCCTCCAGTACCAGCCAATTGTCGATTTGAAGACTGATGCTCCTTCAGGGATGGAGGCGCTTCTGCGGTGGAATCACCCGCATCGCGGAATTCTCTCGCCCGCCGATTTCATCTCGATGGCCGAAGAGTCCGGGGAGATCGTGCATATCGGCCGGTGGGTCTTACGAGAGGCATGCAGGCAAACCGTCGAGTTCCAGAAGAGCCTGGCCGGCGTTTCGCTGGTCGTTAGCGTCAACGTTTCGGCGAGCGAATTCCGCCAACCGGGCTTCACAGACAATGTCGCTCAGACCCTTAGCGAAACTGGCCTCAGCCCCTACCTCCTCAAGCTCGAGTTGACTGAGAGCGTCCTCCTCGGCGATGTCCCAGGTACGCTGGAGATCCTGTCCGAACTCAAAAACCTGGGTGTTGGGCTCTCAATCGACGATTTTGGGACGGGCTATTCGTCGCTCAGTTACCTCCAGCGCCTGCCCGTCGATGTGCTCAAGATCGACCAGTCGTTCATCGGAGGCTTGAACCGAGAAGAAACAGCGGGACCGGTGTTGCGAGCAATCGTCGCCCTTGGCAACGCTCTCGGAATGGAAATCGTAGCCGAAGGCCTCGAGACTCGCGCGCAGGTGGAGTTTCTTGGGAGCATCGGTTGTCAGTTCGGGCAGGGCTTCTACTACTCCCAGGCGGTGTCCCCAGATGCGTTCGTCCACCTTTTTGAGCTTCCCCCAGTGGTGGTTCGCCACGGGAGAAACCGGAAACGCCTCGCAGGGTAGCGCCCTTACGGCATCACAGAGTCAGGCAGCCGGGGATTCAGGAACGGTCGGCTCTAGGTTGGGTGTCCGGCCTCTACGGGGAGGCCGCGGAGGAAGGCGAGGAGCGGTGGGTTGACCAAGCTGGCGTGCGTGAGGTTCGCTGCGTGCGCCGCGCCGGCGATCGCCACCACACCGTCTGATCCTGGGAGCCCCTTAGCCATAGCTTCGGCGCGGTCCATGGAGATCGCCGTGTCGGCGGAGCCGTGGATGACGAGCGCGGGGCACTGGATTTCGGGCAGGCGCGCCATGATGTCGTCGAGGGCCATGAGCGTGCGACCCGGTTCGGCGAGCAACTCCTTGGGCCGGGCGCGCCATTTGGCGATCCAGACCGCGTTCTCCGCGGGGTCATTGATGATGACGCTGGCGACTGCGTTCGCCAGTTCATCAATCGGACCGACCGCAGTCCAGGCGTCCAGCATCCCCTGGTTGCCGGCGTTAACTTCCGGGGCATCGGCGTTCGCGGCGGTGTCGAGGAGGACAAGAGCGCGCACTCGCGCTGGTTCGGTCAAAGCCGCTCGAAGGGAGAGAAACCCGCCTTGCGACATGCCGCCGAGGACCGCACGGTCGATGCCCAGGTACTTGAGGAGGCCAAGGCAATCGTTGGCTGAATCCCAGTAGCTAAATTGCTGGCCGTCGAATTGCGTTTCGCCGAAGCCGCGTTGATCCCAGGTGATGACGCGAAACTCGGGCACAAGCGCTTCGAGTTGGGGCGCGAACATCTCGTGGTCCATGAGGAAGCCGTGGGAGAGGATGACGGGCGGGCCATCGCCGCCGCTGTCTTCGAAATAGATGCGCTGGCCGTTGACCGAGGCGAAAGGCATGACTTCACCCCTTGAATTGTTCGGCGGGAGTCTGACACATGGCCAACCGAGTGACAAGGATTCGAGCAGGCGGCAAGAGCCAAGCAGCGGCGCGACCGGGCGTTTAACCAGTTGGGCGGCCTACTTGAAGCGGTAGGTGATGCGGCCGCGTGTCAGGTCGTACGGAGAGAGCTCCACGAGGACACGGTCGCCAGTGAGGATCTTGATGTAGTTCTTGCGGATCTTGCCGCTAATGTGCGCCAGTACTTCGTGCCCGTTGGCCAGTTCAACTTTGAACATCGCATTCGGCAGAGGCTGGGTCACGGTTCCTTCGACTTCGATGCCTTCTTTTTTCGTCATCTATGCTCCTTGTTTTAGGGGCGCGCGCTTGCACGGGCCGCCGCCTTAGCCCTCAGTGTACGCGATTCCCAGGAGGGAAGTGAACCGGTTTGCGAGCAGGACGTTGCGAACGCCTGCGCAAGTGGGCTCGGGGCCGGAAGAGTTTTTGTGGTGGAGACGAGGGGACTCGAACCCCTTACCTCAGCGATGCGAACGCTGCGCTCTCCCAGATGAGCTACGTCCCCACAAAGAAAACGGGCCGTCCCCATCGTAGGGAGCGGCCCGATCCAGCGTCAACCTGACGAAAGAAGGCTAGGCGCGGTGCGAAGAGCCCCGGCCGATGCGGTAGCTCGTCTCGCCCGTAAATTCTTTCTCTTTGCCGCACTTCTTACATCGCCCTGGCGTGAGTTCTCCTCGCGGGGGTTCCAAAACCCAATGATGAATACAATCCCCCACCAACTGAAGCGCCTCAGCTTTGGACATGAACAAGCCCCCTCGACATAGCAGTAGTGGTACCTCGGCGCGTCGTAGTCCCCCGCCGCCATGGCCCGCGCCAGTGTAGTCCCACCTATAGATGGTTTCAATGGGTTATTTCGATTCGTCCAACAGTCCGCTCAAAGGTGTAATGATGATCGCCCCGTCACGCAATGAAATGCTCGTAATCACGTCTGCGATCGCCGGGACCAACAGTTCGCCGTCTGGCGTCTTTACCACGTAAACGTCCGCCGCGCCGGACTGTAAAACGTCCTTGACCACGCCGAACTCGCTACCGTCTTGGGCCAAAACGCGCAGGCCAATCAGCTCGTGGACGAAATACGACTCGTCGTCGTCGCGGATGACCTCGGCGTCAGGCGTCTCCAGCAGCTCGCCACGGAGCGCTTCCACCTGCGCACGGTCCTTCAGCCCTTCGAGCTCGAGGATCCACGCCTCGCGGTCCAGGCGCGCTCGCAGCACCACGCGCTTCACTGCGCCAAGGTAGACCGTGCGCCCGCGCTGCAAATTACGGGCAGTGGGAGAAAACGGTGACACCCGCAGTTCGCCCTTTAAGGCGTGGGGGCGCAGCACGCGGCCGACGGCGGTGTAGCCGGCGCGCGGTTCTTTCGGCGTAGTAGCAATGTTGGTGCGGCGCGGAGGGCGCGGGCGGGCTAGCCGCCCTTCCGGTTGTCCTTGCCCCGGGGTAGGCGTGTCGCTCAGTCGCCGATCTCCAGGCCAACGCGCACGTCTTCCTTGACGGCGGCAACCTTGATGATCGAACGCATGGAAGAGGCGATTCGCCCGCCCTTGCCGATCACCTTTCCCCAATCGCCTTCAGCGACGTCGAGGCGCACAACCACGCGGTCGCCTTCGTCGGTTTCGGTCACTTTCACTTCGTCCGGCGTGTCCACCAGGCCCTTGGCCAGGTATTCGATGACATCCGACATCATGCTCGCCATGGGGTCAGGCCTTTTCTGCAGCGGGAGCTTCGGCTGCGTCAGGTGCAACGTCGACAGTTTCGGCGGCGGCCTCTGGGGCCTCGTCAGCCGGTTCAGTCTCGGCGATGGCTTCCGGAGCAATGGCGGCCGGTGCGGCGGGAGCCTCTGCAGCTGGAGCAGCCTTGGGAGCGGCTGGCGCAGCGGCGGCAACTGGTGCGGCAGCAGAGGTCTTCGAGGGCGCTGGGGCAACGGTCTTGCGGACAGGCGCGGGAGTGGTGATCACCCCGGCGCGGCGTAGGATCTTCTCGGCCGCTTCCGAAGGCTGCGCCCCCTTGCCGATCCACGATTTCACCTTCGCTTCGTCAACGGTGACAAGCGGCGGGTCCGAGTGGGGGTCGTACGACCCGAGGTTTTCGATAAACGCCCCATCGCGCTTGTTGGGCTTATCAGCCACCACCAGGCGGTACGATGGGTGGTGCTTCTTGCCTGTGCGGCGAAGCCGGATGCGGATCATGTGCTACTCCTGAGTGCTCGCGATGGGCAAGCACGTATAAACCATTTGACGAAAATGCTACGGCATCACCCGGTTATGTGCCGCGTGGGGAGCGGCGGTGAATTGAATCCGGCGGGCCGCTTCTGTAGCATCCTGCCGCGTGGCCAGGCTGACGCTTCTCTTCGGAATCTTCGGCATGTTAGTCGTGGCGTTTGGGTTGCTGCCAGGAGCCTCCACAGTTGACGCGACTCAGTTGCTCGAAAACGGCGGCTTCGATTCTTGGGATGGCGATTCACCGACCGGTTGGCACCTCAACGGTCTGTCGGCAACGCACTCGGGTTCGGCTGCCTCGCTAACGTTGTCCGGGGCATCAGGACGCCTCTTCCAATCAGTACCCGCGGTGGGCGGCGGCAACTACTCCGCGTCCATTTCCGTAAAGGGCCCTTCGAGCGTCTCGGCGACGGTTCGCCTCGTGTTCGATGGCAACGCCGCATCCGCGGAGACACGGACTTTAAGCACCGCGTTCACTACCGTGACCACCGCGAGCAACGCTCCTGAAGGTACCAGCGGCGTGACGCTCCAGATCGACTTCACCGGCTCGGCCGCGGCCGGCGAAGTCCAAATCGATTCGGCCTCGCTTGACGAGTTCATCCCGCCGCCGACCGCTACTCCAACGCCGGAGCCCACGGCAACGCCTAGCGCCACCGTTTCGGCGGCCGAGACACCGAGCGCGACGCCTACGAGCGTCCCAACTGTAGCGACATCAGCCGCAAGTACGGCGACGAAGACGCCGAGCCCAACGCGAACGCCCACCGCCATTCGAACAACGGCGCCAGCCAAAGAGGCGACCGCGACACGGACTTCAACACCACCGAAGGCGGCCACGCCTACCCCCACCCCCACGCCCCAGAAGCAAGCGACAGCTACCCCTACGCCACGGCCAACAGGTTTGGTGGAGGCCTTCGGCGGGTTCCTTTCGAACGGCAACTTCGAGGATGTCGAAGATGAGCGGCCAGTTGGCTGGAGCAAGGTGGGCGGGACGATGGCCGTTTCTACCGGCTCCTTCCGAGGCGATTACGCAGCCAGTCTCGCATCCAGCACCTCATCGACGAAATGGATCTACCAGGTGGTGCCCGTCGATCCCGGCGCCTGGTACGGTGCCTCGGCTCAGGCTCGCGTCGAAGGACCGGGCGACGCCTTCCTGCGTCTTAGTTGGTACGAATCACAAGATGGCAGCGGCACTGCGCTCTCCCAGGACGACAGCAACGCCACCAGTTCTGGTGGCTGGGCGGGCATCAGTTCCGGCGCTCTGCAGGCGCCGCCAGACGCCCACTCGGTGCGCGTGCGGCTGACGCTGGCGCCGAACGGTCCGGTAACGGCCTTCTTCGATGATGCCCTCTTCGTCGAAGTAAGCGAGCCACCGCCCACACCAACAAGCACTGTGCGGCCCGATGCGACGCCGGCGGCGAGCGGCGTCACGCTCGCGACCGCAACTCCTGGTGGTTCCCGCGTTTCGCCGAAACCCACTCAGTCCGTCGTCCCGGGGCCAGACAGGGTCGGGGGTAGCGCGGCGGCGCCCACGGGCGTGAACTCCGGACTGCGTCTCTCCGAGTTCCTGAGCGACCCAGAGCAACCGGGACGTGACTCGCCGTTCGAGTGGGTAGAAATCGTGAACGTCAGCGCGGCGCCAATCTCGTTGGCCGGCTGGCGGATCGGGGACGCGGTAGCATCAGACGCGCTGCCCGATGCTACCGTCCCGCCGAACGGCTACGTGGTCGTCGGCGCGAAGTCCGTGGGGTTGGGGGCAGCTGTCACCGTAGTCCGCCTCGCAGACGGGGAGATCGGCTCGGGCTTGAACAACAGCGGCGACACGATCCGACTGATTGCGCCGGATGGCAGCGAGGCCGATGCAATCAGCTTCGGAGATGACGATTCAGTGTTCGATCCTCCGCCGCCGGAACCCCCCGCCGGCAAGACGGTTGGCATCCGCTCGCTCGCGGGGGACCCGGATGGCGCAAACTGGGGGCTCACCCAGCGCCCAACGCCAGGCGAACCTAACGTATTTCCGCCCGTGGCGGAGCCCACCAAAAAGGCAGGCGAACGGCCGCCATCCGAAGGCCCAGGCGGAGGTCCTCCATCCACGCTGGTAGCGGTGAATCGCAGGGAAGGCGGCAGTTCGATACTGTGGATCGTGGGCGCCATCGCCGCCGGAACGGCCGTCCTCGGCGCGGCGCCGGCGTGGAAGCGCTACCGAAAGAAGTCAGACGTTGGCAGTTGAACGGCTCCAGAAGATCCTCTCGAACGCGGGCGTCTCCTCGCGGCGCGTTGCGGAAGAGCTGATCCTCAGCGGTCGCGTGGCGGTTAACGGCGAGGTGCTGCACACGCTCGGCGCTCGCGCGGACCTCGAAGTGGACGAAGTGACCGTCGATGGCGTGCCGGTCGTGAAGGAAAGCTATCGCTACTTTCTCCTGAACAAACCGTCCGGCTTCATCACTACGACGCAGGATGAGATGGACCGCGAGACCGTGCTGGACCTCGTGCCCATCGGCGATATCCAGCTCCACCCGGTTGGCCGACTGGACCGCGATAGCGAAGGCCTGCTGATCCTGACCAACGACGGACACTTGACCGATCTGCTGACGCATCCGCGTTACGAAGTGGAGAAGGAGTACCTCGTGGGCATTGACTCGATGCCCAGCCAGCGCGATCTCGAGCGGCTGGTGCGAGGAATCGAAAGCGAAGGGGAGCGGTTGCGGGCGGCGGCTGTCCGGCCGGCAGTAGCCCCCACTTCCGCTCAGGGCGAAGACTCGCAAGGCGCCGCTTCATGGCTCGTGATCACGCTCAAAGAGGGGCGTAACCGTGAGATCCGGCGCATGGTAGAGGCGCTGGGCCGCCAGGTGCTGCTGCTGCGCCGCATCCGCCTCGGCCCGCTGCCGCTTGGCGACCTCGGCTCCGGCGCGTTCCGTGAACTCACTCCCGAGGAACTGGATGCGCTGTACGCGGCCGGCAAACGGGCCGAGAGCGCTTCCCAGGCGCCTGCGCCGGTGCGATCGTCACGCTTCACGCCGAAATCCCCCGGGCCGCCGCGTCCCGCCGGTGCGCCGATTCGCTCGGGGTCGGTCAAACCATTCGGGCCGCCGCCACGCTCACGGCCACCTTCGCCGCCGACCACAGCGTTCCGCGCTGGCCCGCCAAAGCCGGGAAGCGCCGACGCCCGACCCGCCTCGCCCAGGGCAACCGGGCGCCCGGTCCGCAAAAGCCCGCCTAAGCCGGGCGGAGCAACGAAGCGATCCGGCCCGCGTAAGGGTGGCCGTTAGCCCGCCCTACCCTAGGATCCGCCGTCGAGGAGCTGCCCAGCTATGTCCCAACCCCACCTCCCGGCGCCGATCGCCATCGATGGGCCGGCTGCCTCCGGGAAGTCCACCCTTGGCGCAGCGTTGGCCTCTCGTTTTGGCTATCGCTTCCTCGATACCGGCCTGATGTACCGCGCGTTCACGCTCGCTGCTTTGCGAGGAAAAGTGGCTCCAAACGACGAGGACGGCGCCTCGCTGTGCCGGACGATGCGGCTCGAACTTCGCACCAAAGCCGGCGAGGCGCGCATCCTGCTTGCCGGCGAAGACGTCACCGACCAGCTTCGCGATCCGAAGGTGGAGGCGAACGTCAGCCGCTACAGCGCCTTGCCGCCCGTGCGAGAGCAGATGGTCAAACAGCAGCGCGAATTCGCAAGCGGCAAGCCGGCGATCCTCGCGGGACGGGACATCGGTACGGTCGTGCTGCCAAACGCACCTTTGAAGTTCTACCTGGAAGCCTCGGAAGAGGCGCGCGCCGCTCGCCGCAGCACCCAGGCCAGCGAGTGGGGCAATGCACAGGAAAAGACCCGCGCGCGCCAGGACATCGCCGCCCGAGACGTGGCCGATTCGACGCGCAAGGCCAGCCCGCTGCGGCCGGCGGATGACGCGATCATCGTCGATACCACCAGCATCACGCTCGATCAGGTGATCGCCATGGCCGTGGAGCGAGTTGCATGCTTCGTCGCCTGAAACCCTCGTGGTCGAAGGCCGCACCCCCCTTTTATTGGGGCGCGACGTATCTCCTGCGCGGCGTCCTCTGGGTTGTGGGGCGCTGGAAGGTGACGGGGCGCGAGCGTATCCCCGACGGCCCCCTGATCGTCGTTTCGAACCACCTGAGCAACGCCGACCCGCCGATTCTTGGCGCGGGACTGGCCCTCCGGCGCATCCGGTTCATGGCGAAGATTGAACTGTTCAAGTACCCGTTCGGCGTCGTCCCCCGTCTCTATGACGCCTTCCCTGTGCGCCGCTTCGAAGCGGACCTGGCGGCGCTCCTGAACGCCGAGCGCATCCTGAAGCGTGGCGGCGTGCTCGGCATGTTCCCCGAGGGGACGCGCAGCCGTACGGCCACGCTGGGCAAGCCTCACCCTGGCACGGCGCTCATCGCCTTACGCTCCGGAGCCACCGTGCTGCCTTGCGCAATTGTTGGTACAGAGCAGCTTTCGAAGCCGTGGAACCTGCTACGCAAGCCGAAGATCAGCATAAGTATCGGCGAGCCGATACTCGTGAATCAGACGCGCCGCCCCAGCGAAGCACAGGTGAGCGCACTCACCGACCAGATCTTTCAGTCTATCCGCGCGATGCTACCGCCCAGATACCTCGCCGCCTACACTGAAAGTGATGGTTCAGATAATCCGCGCGAGTGAGATGGGCTTCTGTATGGGAGTACGGCGCGCTGTACAGATCATGGAAGTCGAAGCTTCGCCCGAGAACCCCGTCTACAGCGTAGGTGAGATCGTCCACAACCCACATGTCGTGCGTGCGCTCGAACTGGGCGGCGTGCGGCAGCTGCCCGGCCCAGATGACATCGACGGCGACGTTGGCGTGGCCACCGCCCAGGCGGTCAAACAAGGGCGCGTAGCGATAACCGCGCACGGCGTCGGCGAGCGCGTGATGGTCGAACTGCAGCAGAGCGGGCTGAACATTATCGACACCACCTGCCCGATCGTCACCCGCGCCCAGCGCTACGGCCAGAAGTTCGTGCGCGATGGCTGGCACGTCTTGATCTTTGGCGACCCTGGCCACAAAGAGGTGCGTGGAATCATGGGCTGGACGATCGACAAGACCGGTGCTTCGCACGCCACGATCCTCGAGACGGCCGACCTCGCCAGCCTGCGCACGCTGGTAGAGACGTTCCCCGGCGGCTTCCCCAACAAGATAGGCGTGATGGCTCAAACCACCCACAAGATGGAAGACTTCGCCCGCTTCGTGAGCAACCTCATGCTCCTCCAACGCGATCACAACTTCGAATTCCACGTGGTCAACACGCTTTGCCACGCGACCACCGGCCAGCAGGAAGCGGCAGCGGCGCTGGCCGCCACGGTGGATGTGATGGTCGTCGTTGGCGGGCGAAAGAGCGCGAACACCCGCCACCTCAAGGAAGTCTGCGAAGAGCAAGGCACCACGGCGTACCACATCGAAGGCCCCGCCGAGCTTGAAGCGGCCTGGTTCGCCAACGCCGAGCGAATTGGGCTGACCGCTGGCGCATCCACCCCGGACTACTCGATCGACGAAGTCGAAGCGCGCATCCGCGAACTCGTCCCGGCATGAGCCGGCCGCCGTCACCGGGCGTCGTCTCCGGCGTCCGCCCTGGTTCCCTCGCCGACGAGGCTGGCCTCGAAGCGGGCGACGCGATCGTCTCGGTAGCGGGCCACATCCTGCGTGACGTCGTCGACCTGCAGTTCTATCAGGCCGACTCCGAAGTTGAAGTGCACGTCCGCAAGGCAAACGGCCTGGACGAATTGTTGCTCTTCGAAAAAGAGATTGACGAAGACCTCGGCCTCGAATTCGAACACGCCACCTGGGACGACGTCACGCTCTGCAACAACAACTGCTTCTTCTGCTTCCTCAAAGGCCTCCCAAAACGGATGCGCAAGACCCTCTACATGAAGGACGACGACTACCGTCTAAGTTTCCTGCACGGCAACTTCGTCACCTTGACGAATCTGACGGACGACGATTGGAGCCGGTTGGAAGAGCAGCGGCTGAGCCCGCTGAACGTCTCTGTCCACGCCACGGACCTCACCCTCCGACGCCAGATGCTCGCCAACCAAACGGCGCCGGACATTATCGAGCAGCTGAAGCGCTTGCGAGACCTCGGACTGCAGGCCCACACGCAGATCGTCCTCTGCCCAGGCGTCAATGATGGCGCGAACCTCGATCACTCAGTACGCGAACTGGTGGACCTTTTCCCCACCGTTCAGACTGTGTCGGTCGTGCCCGTGGGGGCCAGCCCAAAGCTCGAAGACTGGTCGCTCAACCGCGACGGCATCGAACTCGTGCGCCCGACGGCGGAATACGCCCGAGAAGTTGTCCGGCTGTTGCGGCCCATCCAGGCCGAATCTCGCACGAAGAACGGCGCGACTGTCGTGCAGTGCAGCGATGAGTACTACATCACATCCGGCGAGCCTGTGCCGCCCGCCAGGGAATACGACCGCTTCCCGCAGTATGAAAACGGCATCGGCATGGTGCGCACAATGATCGACGATTGGGCGAAAACCAAGCGGCGCATTAAAGCGGGCGGGCAGTCGCACGCGGGCCGTCACCTGGTAATCGCCACGGCCACGCTGATCGCGCCCACCCTCGCCGGGGTTGCAGCCGAGATGAGCACGCTGACTGGGGCGAAGATCGAGGTGCAGGCGGTCACGAACACGGTCTTTGGCGACCGCGTGAACGTCAGCGGTCTGCTCTGTGGCGGCGACTACGTCCGCGAACTGGGCCGGTACCAGCCGGACTGCTTCGTGCTGCCGCGACCGAGCCTGGACTACTTCGGCCAGAAGTTCCTCGACAGCCTGACGGTGGACGAGGTTGAGGCGCGCCTCGGTTCGCCGTTAACGTTCGCCAGCCAATGGAGCGAGGTGCTCGAAATCCTCCAACGTGGCCCCCGGAGACCGACAGCCAACGCGGCGACCAACGGCGCGTTCTGGAGCGAAGAACGGGCAACGCTACCGAAAAACGCCGCCTGGGTGAACTGAGCCGCGTGCTAAAATGAGCGCATGACTACGACCCCGCGCCTCTGGATGCCCGAGGAAGAGTTCCTGGCGAAGTACGCCGACGAATTGCCGTCGTACGAGTTTGCGAACGGCGAGGTCACGCAAAAGCCCATGACGAAGCGGTCCCACTTCCTGCTAGCCGACGAACTGCTTTCCGTTCTCCGCGACTACCGCAAGCTTGTTGGGGGCATTTCCGGCCCTGAACCAACCATCGACTTCACCGACTCTGTAAATCGCATCTATCGCGTCCCGGATGTCGCCTACTGGGCGCCCGTGAAGCACAGTGACGCCCAACTCATGCCGCCGCCGACGCTGGCGGTGGAGGTCCTGTCGCCCGGTCAGACGATGCACGAGCTACGAGCGAAGTGCCGATTCTTCCGGGAGCGTGGGGTGGAAGTTGCGTGGCTTGTCGAGCCCGGAGCGCGCACGGTCGAAGTCTTCGACGAGGCGCTGGATGGCGAGACGTTGTCTGCGCCATCTGTCCTCGAATCGCCGCACATGCCCGGCTTTCGCCTGGCGCTGGACGATCTCTCTTCTCCGTTCTTGACGCCTGAGCGTCCCAATCTGAGCGTCTGGGTACACCGCACGCTAGAATTCCACCCATGCCCCGTATTCGCGTCGAACCCATTGGCATTGAGGTTGAAGCCTCCTGCGGCGAGACCGTCCTGGA
>JBBQGT010000080.1:0-15030 GCA_038323265.1 Tepidiformales bacterium | reverse complement strand
GTTTACGGCAGGTATTTCCCCGCGCTCCGCCGCAATTACTGCTTCGGTCTCGACCTTGGATTCAGGGTACGCCCAGGTCGGCTCGATCGGCCAGTCCTCGTTGATCAGTTGCCCTGGCTCGGCGGGTCGATGCACGAGCATGGTGCTGGAGAACACGAACTGCTCGACGTCAAAGCCGCCGTCACGCAGGCCGCGCATAAGGCGCCCGGTGCCGTGCACCGTGATGTCCTGGTACAGCGGGCTTGGCCTGCCCAGGAAGTCGTAGTAGGCCGCGAGATGAACGACCGATGCGACCCGGCGACCGTGATGCTCGCCGATCATGGCCAGCCCATCCCGCACACTCTCGTCCGACGTGATCTCGACCGGGACGTACACGCAGTCGGCTGGCGGAGGACTGGCCGCCTTGCGATCGAAGCCCACGACCGCGTTAAAGCGCCCGGCAAAGCGCCGCATGACGGCGTCGCCGATCCGCCCGTTGGAGCCCGTCACGATGATGATTGCGTTGTCTGGCATGACATATCTCCTTTTTGTCCGCTGGTCGTTCCAGCCACGCCCATGAACTGTAAGCGCCGTCCGCCATCATGGAGTTGACTGGCGTACCGCATCGTCCAGCGGCCCTCACCGGAGTCTTCTCCATATCCGCTAATCTCTTCCAGGCGCGGAGGAAGCGCACCCTGACGTGGAGCAGGTTTCTGACGGCCAGATGGAGAACTGACATGTCCGTAGACTCCGGATCGCGGCCGGACTGGAATTCCGGTTCGCCACTCCAGTCTGCTTGCCGGAAGCCCGACACCACTACGTCCGGTCGTAGCAATTTCAGGGTCTATTGGGGGCGGGCACCTGTGCGCCGAGCTGCGTACGCAGGCCCACCAATCGGCAATGCCATGGTGTCCGCCCTTTTCGGTGTGTCGAGTTAGAAGCAAGGCGATGGAGCGAGGTTGAAGGCTTACCGGCGACCGGTATCCGGGGCGCTCGCTCCTGACGATGCCGGCCCCATCAAAGCCTGTATCGCAGGTTGCTCCCCGATACACCGAAGCTTGATCCAGAGTGGCGCCGGCCCTATTGGGCCGTGAATTTAGGGACTTTCGGTCTTCACCAGGGGCGAGGAGGTCGTGCAGTATGACTACGACGATGAATAGTAGCTCGACTCAAGCCCCTCTCCAGGACCTCTACCTCCGAACTCTGGCAGTGCTCATTGGCGGAGCGGCAGCGCTGGTCCTCGTTGCCGTCTACCTGGGACTCGTCAGCCTGGCAAACTCACCCGAGCATGCCTTCGAACTGCTCTGGGACGACCGGTACTTCGTCGCCGCGATCGCCACTGGCTTTGGCGTGCAGGCTGGCCTCTACGCCTACATACGGCTCTTCATCGCAAGCTCGCGGGCAGCGCGGACAAGCAACGCCATGGCAGCCGCGGGGACCGGCAGTTCCACGCTGGCGATGCTGGCCTGCTGCGCCCACCACCTCGTCGATGTGCTGCCAGTCGTGGGCCTCTCGGGCGCAGCGATCTTCCTGAATGACTACCGCATCCCCGTCATGCTCGCCAGTCTCGCCGTCAACGTCGCCGGAATCTTCGTCATGCTCCGCGCCGTTCGGGTGACACGAATGCGTGTCACGAACGGTTCGTACCTGGTCGCAGGAGGAAGTGCGTGAGAACGAGGTGGAAGTTGACCTGGCTCGGTTTGATCGCCAGCGTGTCTGTTGTTGCGGCGGCCGTTCTCGCAGTTGGCCCGTGGACGACAACTTCGTCGCGAACGAGGAGCGACCTGGAGGAGGTCCTGGACCTGTCGTCCCAACCGGGCGAGATGGTCGCGATATACCACTACGTCGAAGACCACCCCGCGATTGCCAAGAAAATCCCATGTTATTGCGGGTGCGGAAAAGCGCTCGGGCACATGAATCTCCTCGACTGCTTCGTGGTCTCTCGTGGTGTGTATAGCAGCCACGCGTCGGGGTGCATGGTCTGTGGAAACGAGGCTACCGACGTCCAGCGGTTATTAGCCGAGGGCAAAAGCGTGCGCGAAATCCGTAACTGGATAGACGCGGAGTATTCGAAGTATAGCGCTGGCACCAACACCCCAAACTGAGGAGCCGAGATGAAGGTCTCACGATATAGCAAAGGCACAAACACTCCCCCGCCACCGCCCAGGGGCCGAATCACCCTGCCGAGAGTGGTCATCGCGAGCGCGGTGCTCCTCATGGTGTTCGCAGTCGGCACGGAGGTCGGCACCTCTTTGCGCGGCAGCGAGACGGCAACCAGCCCGGCGAGCCCCATCGAGAACACTCTGTTCACGGCTGAGGGGACGGCTATTTCGACCGAGCCGCTCAAAGTTGCAGGTGTCGAAGTCGCTGAGCCGGTCGTTAACGTTGGCGTGCAGCCTTTGAACATCGGGGTAGCCCACGAGTTCAAACTGCGAAACACCAGCAGTACTCCCGTCATCCTCGGCAGGGCGAACATTGAGGTCCTCGAGGGATGCTGCCCCTCGGACCCAATCCTGAGTGCGACCCGCATCGAGCCGGGCGAGGAAGTGCCGCTGCTCTTCTCGCTACCGATGGGGATGCACCAGGGCATGGACGGCCCACACCTCTTCCGTGTGACCGTGCCCGTGCGCAATGAGAGCGGGGACACGGGAAACGTCGAGGTTTACGTGAAGGCGGACTTCCGTGCTGGCGGAAACGGCGCGAGTGGACACGACCACGCCGCGTCCTGATCGGAGGGTGTTCATGCAACGGCGAAACGTTCGCACCGCGCTTGTAGCTATTGGCGTACCAGCGCTCGTTGGGCTGCTGGTTCTGGGGTTGGTGGGGTGCCGTTCTGGCTCTGATGGCAGCGCCGCTACATCGGAGCCGTCCACGACGAATCTCCCATCGCCAGCCACCGAAAAAGCCACCAAGAACCAGCTTCCAGCCGGACCGGTGCGGGTGCTAACAGTCGAGGTGCTTCAACCCGTCTTCGACCTCGGTCGGGTTCCGCTGAACACGCCCGTCAGAGGCGAGTGGCTTTTGCGGAATACCGGCGCGACGGCGGTCAGCGTGGGGCGACTGAGTATCGAGGTTCTCGAGGGTTGCTGACCAAGCGATCCGGTCGTGGGTGCCACGACGATCGAACCAGGGCAGGAAGTTCCGGTCGTGCTGTCGCTGCCGATGGGGATGCATGCCGGCATGGACGGTCCCCATCTCTTCCGGGTCAACGTGCCGGTCCGCAATGCGAGCGGCGAGTCTGCCCGGGTGCAGGTGTATTTCAAGGCGCTGTTCAAGTAGGCGCAGCGCTCAACGCGGGGGTTGAGTAATGAGTCGATCGGGCATGGTCACCGCCATCGTCGGCGTCACCATCGCAGCGGTGGTCATTGGCGGCATAGTGGGGGCCACGGCGTGGCGCTCCGCGAGCAAGAGTGGAGACTCAACGGCGGAGGGCGGTGGCGTTCTGTTGGTCCAGCGCAGCACCGGAGGCGGAGTAGAAGTCGCCGCCACACTGGCAACGACGGACCAACTGAAGGACGTTGATCCGTCCAACGCAGCGGGTGTGGATCTGACGAACGAGGTTGCGTTCATCCTCATCTTCGATACACACCAGGGAGACCTGCGCAGCTTCGATTTCAAGACCGCGTCTCGCTTGCTTCGGGCCACTGGAGGCGAAGAGTCGGCGTTGCGCTGGGTTCTCATGAAGAACGACGCGCATCACCTTGAGGGAATGCTGGTCTTCGCGCGAGACACAGACAGCCGGATGACGCTCGCCATCCGCGGCCTCAGTGGGGTGGCGGAACGGCTCTTCAATTTCCCCGGGCAGAACTAAGTTCGGACCCGGCGTCGCGGTCGTGCGACTGAGTACGGAGATGGCCTCGTCGAGGGGCGAGCCGAGCGAAGCCAATTCATACATCGCCCACTTCGTGGATTGGCGGCTTACTCACACTCCCCGGTGGCCCGGACCTTCACCGCCGGGCCTCAATGAGTTGGATGATGCCGCGCATGTGACTGGAGACAGTTAGCCGCTCAAAGCCGGCCGCACTCACGTTGGCCACGGTGCGACGGTTGATGTTGGCCCCGGCCATGCAGACAACGACTGGATTGAGCAGATCCATCAGCTTTCCCATCACCGGGTTCTCGCTGCGCACGTGATCGAGAAGCAACAGCGTACCGCCGGGCTTAAGCACGCGGCGCACCTCGACGAGCCCGGCAATTGGGTCCGGAACGGAGCAGAACACGAAGGTCGCGATGACGCCGTCGAAATGACCATCGTCGAACTCGAGGTGTTGAACGTCCATCTGCACCAGGTCCACGTCGATGCCGAGCTTCGCGGCGCGCGCCTCCGCTCGGAGGAGCATCTTCTCTGCGATATCGATGCCGGTCACCCGGGACGCCGGCGGGTAGAGTGGCAGGTTAATGCCCGTTCCGACGCCAACCTCGAGAATGTCGCCGCCTGGCACCTTGCTCCAGAGCTCCCGGCGCCAGCGCCCCGCAACCCGCTCCATCATGGCCTGTTCCCTGTCGTAGAAACGCGCGCCACGGTTGTACCGGCGGCGGACGATTTCGGAGGGATCGGCTTCGCTGTTCACGACGGGGGTCATGGCGCACTCCTGAACTGAGCTTCGGATCTCGGGCCATTTCCGCTGACCGAGCCCACTGGAACTTGCGCCGCATGATATCCGGGGTTCACTCCCGGCGCTGCGCAAAGCTGGCAGGGCTTCCTCACCACGCGATGCCCTCCGGTTTCAACGACCCACACTGCATCGTGTACACACTGGCGATTCGCGCATAGGAGGGAAGCTTCCAAGCACGATCCATCAGTACATCGCGGTGGCTTCGCACCCGGTCCACATCAGTCAGTTAGCCCCCGATGCCGCGACTTATGAACCGTTTGGGAACGCGGCTCACTGTTATCGGATGGGCCGCTTGCCTACCGGGGGTTAATGGTGAGATCCATGGCTCATCATCCGCTGATGTGCGTACATCAACGCCGCCCCTCCGATGATCGCGACCACAACACCAGCCGGCCAGCCGATCAGCGGGATCAGCGCAACGAGCACGAAGATTCCCAGGCAGCAGACCATCATCATGGCCATCATCGCGAACATGCCGGAGTCTGCCGAGTCTTTCACCTGGCGCTCTGGTGGCCGGTCGTCCAGATCATTCATTGCTACTACTCCACGTCGTATTTACACCAGTCTCGGACGCTGCATCGTCCCTGATGAGGACCAATGGCCCCGGATCCTCGGCCCCAACGACCCGATCTAACGAATGAGCGCCGGTTGGCCCTTGAAACAGGGACTGGTCGACTACGGGTCGTAGTGGTTTGATCGTTGTAAGCTAAGCGTTCGGAGGGCATCGCGAATGGTGCGTGACACTACGTCGTTGGGTGAACTCGAGGGGCCGGTGCTCGAAGTGCTCTGGGACAGCGGCGAGCTTTCAACCCCCGCCGTGCACGAGCTTATCGGGAAGCCGCGAGGGCTCGCCTATACGACCATCCTGACCGTACTTCAGCGACTTCATAAGAAGGGCCTGGCTGGCCGGAAGGAAGAGGGGCGGGCTCACATCTATTACGCCGCCGTCTCGCGAGCGGAGTTCTCGCACCGCAGAGGCAAGACGCTGGCGGCATCGCTGGCTAGTCTTGGCGAGGCCGGGATAGCCGGCTTTCTGGCGGAGGCAGAGCGGGGAGACCACGGTGTGTTCGACCTTCTTAAGGCAAAGCTGACAGCCACCGAGTGAACACCAGCCATCGCTTCCTCGTCGTGCTTACACTCGCCGCTATCGTCGGCGCTCCGCTGGCAGCTCTGCACCCCGTGGTCCAACACCTCTTCGACTCAGGCCAGTCGGTCGTTCCCGTGCCGTTCAAAGATGCTGCGGCTATCGGTGTCTTGATGCTCGTCGTGGTCTCCGTCGTCCCGCTCGTGAGCCTTACCCGGATCCTCGCGAACTGGCTCAACGGCTCGGTCGAACTTCGAGCCCTCTGGAAGTCAGGAGACCGGAAATGCACTGGCGACGGGTTTGAATACGTCCTCATCGATATCCCACAGGTGCTCTTCTTCACTGCGGGCGCCATCCGGCCAAGGATCTACGCGAGCACGGGAGCCGTGGAGTGCCTCTCTACAGGAGCGTTCCGCGCCGGCCTCTTGCACGAACGAGCTCATCAACTCAAACGGGATGTTGCCTGGCGTGCTGCGCTCGCGGCCATCGAGCGCGCATTTTCGCCAATTCCAACGGTTCGCGCAGCGGTTCGTTCTCTCTCCCTGGAGGCGGAGTTTGCCGCCGATCGCGCTGCGCTCGCAGCCGGCGCAGCGAAGCGCGACCTCTTCGATGCAATGGTCGCCACCGCGCGAGGTACAACCACGGCCCAGGCTGTTGGTCTTGCGACTTCGGGGACTCTACAGCGGCTGACGGTCCTGGTTGATCCGTCGGTCGAGCCGCCCCGACCAACCATTGCAGGACTTCTGTGGGCACTCGCCGCGCTCGGTCTTCTGCCGGGCGTCATTCATTCGCTCTTATGGCTGGGAGCCGTCTGTTTGTAGGGCAGGAACCGCCCCGCGCCGATCTCCAGGAGCTCAGGCGGTCACCTTGAAGGGCGTCACCGTGCCCTTGACGTAGTGCCCGACGGCCTTTCCATCGATCTCTTCAAGGACGCTGCAGCAGAGTTCGTAGTCGCCTGGCGCCAGATTAGCCGTCAAGGCTTTGGCATCACCCATCTTCATCCCCCCAAAACCTGGTCGACAAGCACGAAATTCTCGTCGCTGCTCTTCTTCATCACCTGGAGGTCATGCGTGACGCCGCCCTCGTTTGTCCATGCTGGTGTCCCATATCGTGGACGGCCCAGAAGGTCACTTCTCCAGCCTTCGCCGACGTCGCGGCAGGTTCGACCGCCCAGTTCACCAGGTTGACACGGATTGAGCCAGCCGGTGCGCTCACGGCGGTCTCTGACCCCGGAAATGGGATTCGCTTTCACGGGCACGAGCCTCGTGGCTTCTACCCTGGTCCAGCACCTGGTCGCCGATGAGGTGCGAGGGCGCGTACTCAGCCTCTTTCCGCTTTCCATTGGCCTTGCCCAGGCCGCGAACGCCGTTGCCGGGCTGGCCGGTGGTGCGCTGGGCCTTGCCGTACTCCTGCCCTTGCTCGGCTGGATGGTGATTGGCGGCTGCTTGCTGCTAACGGCCGTCCATCATGAGTTCCTCGGTGCTCGGGTGCAGCCAAGGTTGTCCTGGCACCCCCACCGATAAGCTAGCACAGCGGACGGGGCCACGAGTCAGGCGTCGCGGCTGCCCGCGATTCGCAGCGTCGCTGCCAGCGGTATCGCCACCCATGCCAGCAGGGCGACCGAGAGAAGCGCGACGCCGGCGCCGCGGCCGACTTCATTCGACACATACGACCCGAGCGGTCCGAGCACGTCCAGGTCTGACTCCACGCTCATGATCGCCAGGATGCGCACGCACTCAATCGGGTTGCCAAGCACCACCAGCAGCAGCGATCGGCCGGACGACGAAACCGTCAAAGCAAGGCCCACGGCGCCCAGGTCGTACAACAACACCAGCAGGAACCAGACGACGATAGCAATCGAGAGGGCCTTCAGGCGGCCATCCGAGACCACAGATATCAAGAGCCCAAGGCTCAACATCGCCGCGGCCAGGACAGCTGAAAGGCCGACGAAGAGCAGGTAGTGGTTCACGTCCGTGACCGGGCTCACCAGGGCCATCAGCATGCCGGCCGCCCCGAATCCGAGCGCGATCGCCATCCATACCGCGATGACAAGGCCCAGGTACTTGCCAAGCACGAGCTGCGCGGGGGAGATTGGCTGCGAAAGCAGCGTTGCCAGCGTTCCCCGTTCTCGTTCCCCGGCGAGCGCGCCCGCGCCAATCACCAGCGCCAGCAGTGGCACCAGCAGCAGGCAGAGGTTGATCAACCCCGCCGTTGTCCGGTTGAATCCTTGCGCGCCCAGGTCCCCCGCGCTTCCCTGCACCAGCGAGAGGGTCAAGGCGAGGATGGCAAACGTGCCCGCAAAGGCGAACAGCCAGCGGCTGCGAAACGCGTCCCGCAGCTCTTTCCGGAGGATGACGTTAGTTTCGTGCATCGGGTCCTCCAGCGGCGGGGATCGTCCTGAACGCCACATCATCTTCCGGCGAATCCTCAACCCGGAAATCAAGCACCTTCACCCCTGAGACCACCAGGTGTTCCACCACGCGCGCCTTCTCGGTCGCGCGGCAGGCCACGACGAGCCAGTCTCCCGCCTGCCCGATGACGCCACCTGGCGCGATCTCTTCGATCAGCGGCGCAGCCGCGGGCGTGTGGCCGTTCAGCCGCAGGTAGAGGCGGCTGCGCGGGGCTGCTGCCGTGGCGAATTCGCTCGCCGGCCCAAGATAGGTGGTCTTCCCCTGCTCCAGCACAAGCGCCCTGTCCGCGATGTAGGGGACATCTTCCAGCCAGTGCGTGGAAAGCAGCACAGCCTTCCCGGCCGTCCGCTGCTCAAGCACCAGTTGGCGCAGTTCCAGCCGCGCGGCAATGTCTAGGCCCGTCACCGGCTCATCCAGGATCAGGATTGGCGGGTCGGCCAGCAGCGCCAGGGCCAGCGCCAGCCGCTGCCTCATCCCGCCGGAGAGCGCGGCCACTCGCTTATCCGCATGGTCTCCCAAACCCGCCCGCTCCACGCCTTCTCGCGCTCGCGAGGCGTCCACCCGCTTCAAGTCCGCGTAGAAGAGCGCCGTCTCGCTCACCGTCATGTCCGCGTGAAGGGCTGGGTTCTGCGACAGGTAGCCGATCTTCGCGCGGGCCGTCCTCCCGTGCTTCGCGACATCAATGCCATCGACCGTCACGTTGCCCTGGAACTTCACCAGGCCCACGAGGGACTTGATGAGAGTTGTCTTTCCCGCCCCGTTCGGCCCAATCACCGCGAGCACTTCCCCTGGCGCGAGGTCGAACGTCACGTCATCAAGCACCGTTGCGGCGCCATACCGTTTGCCGACCCCACGAGCGCTCAGCATGTCGTCCACCTTCGCCGGCTTGTGCCAGCCGCCAGCCAGAAGACCGCCGCCGGCAGCAGCACCAACCCAAGCATCACAAGCGTACCGGCAAGCCGGCTGCCGGCAGCGTCGACGTCGGCAAGGCTCATTGTGGGCTTCATCAGGGGGTACGAGTCAACGGCGCGCGGTTCCGGCCGGTAAACCGGGAACCACTTCGCTGCCAGGTCCAATGCCATCCGCGCCGGCGTGTAGTCGTACGCCCGCAGTGCGGGGTTGTCTTCGACGAGCGAGTCGTAGGCCCCCTGGTAGCGGTAGACCAGGTCTCCAATCCCGTCGCCGCCCACGTCGTACCCCTCGTAATCGTCCCAATAGTTGCCACGGCCATCCACGGACCAGCGGTTCTTGTGCTCCACGCTGCCCGCCACGGCGTCAACCTGCCGCAAGTTTCCGGCGAATGTGTTGCCCGTGAACGTCACGTCAGTGGTCGTAAATATGCCCACCGCAGTCTGGTTATAGCCGACCAGATTGTCGCGAATGGTGATGAATGCCCCTGGGGTGAACGGTGATCCTTCAAGCGCGATGCCAACTCGATTATGGTGGATGAGGTTGTCTGCGATTTCGACGTTGTCCACATCCTTGAACATCAGGCCATAACCGGAGGCGATAGAGCGGTTGTGGGCGAACTCGTTGCCGACGAAGCGAGCTCCGTCCGAGTACATCAGCACTCCGCCATTCACGTTGTCGACGAACATATTCCGCTCCATGTCATTGTGGCTGGCGTACATGAAGTGGATGCCGTAGCGGGAGCGCGTCACTCGATTCCCGCGGATCACGTTGCGATCGGAAAACAGGAGGAGAAACCCGTCCTTGGCGTACGTGACCGTGTTCCCTTCGAGCAGGTTGTCGTGCGAGTTGTGGAGATAGATGGCGTTGCCTCTGCGCTCCTGGGCGAACGCGCGGACGCTTTCCACCGTATTGTTGCGGACCGTGTGGCCGCTCGTTTCTTCGAGCACAATCCCATACAGCGAGTCCTGGACGCGGTTGCCTTCGATGGTCGCCCCTGCACCCGTGACTCGGATAGCCGCCGGTTCGGCACTCACTCCCGTACCAGAACCCTGGAGAACGAAACCGCGGAGGGTTACTCCCTCCGCGGCGATGACCACCACGTCGCCCTTGCGCTCACCGTCTATGACAGGCATCCCCTCCCCGATGAGCGTTACCGGTTTGTCGATAACCAGTTGCTCACGGTAAGTCCCCGGCCCGATGCGGACCGTGTCTCCTGGCGCAGCCCGTGAGATGGCCTCGGCGATGGTTCCTGCGGCCGCCGCCTGATGGGGAGCGGCCACATCGCTCATGGCAAGTAAGGCGGAGAGCGACAGTATTGCGACAACTGTTGCGGTCGCTCCCGTGTTGGTCCAGCTGTCGCGCAGGAAGCGAACCAGCCACGGCCCCAGGCTCAGCACGAGCACAGCGGCAATCAGCAACCAGAAGCCCGTGCTGACTGTTGTGACGCTGTGGAAGTTCATCACCCGCGTGTTGCCAAGGACCTTCGGCGCAAATGGGTCGAGATGGAGTGCCGCCTCAGGCTTGATGTCATGCCCGTAATTGTAAAGCCAGTACTGGAGGTCGGCGAGCATAAACACCGGAAGAGCGAGCGCGGCAAGCACGCTCAGAAGGCGCTGCTTCTTAGTTCGAAACTTGAGCGCTCCGAACAATATGACGGCCACGATGCCGGCTACGCCGAATGGAAACAGCTTGAGTTCGAACACGTTGTCTGGCTCAAGAGGTTTGAGGCCAACGTAATGGTTGAGGCCGTTGACTTCGGTGATGTCGCCCGTCATGTCGTAGCCGTAGGCCGTGATGAAGAGGCCCTTCGGGTACTGCGGGGCGACCAGCTCCAGCCTCCACAGGGGGAGAAATGCGGCCACAAGGATCAACGCACTCGCCACCAGGGAGCAGACCGCCCACACCCCGTCGATGCGCCCGTGGGTAGGCAGCGCCACAGTCACCGTTCGTGAAGCCTGGTCGGTCGCCATCGGTACGTTCATCGTCATCCTCGTTTCCCCACTGCTGAGCCAAGCCCTTCCCAGCGCGCCACTCGCACCGCGGCTGAGTCCTGCGCGACCTGTTGCGCGCCTTCCGGCGTCGCGCTCGCCGCCACGCCGTACGACATCGGGGAGCGGATGCTGGTGGAGATCACGTACGAAGCTGTCGCTCCGTCCAGCCATGCTTCAGTCATGTAGTCATGGACCCAGAACCGGGTCCCGTCCGCCGGGTTTCGTTCTCCCTCGAGGAGCACCATGCACCCGATGTCGTCGAAGTGAACTTCCTTGCCGTCCGGTTCGCGCCAAGCGGCCGCGAACCGTGCGTCGCTGATCGCCATCCGGCACCGCGCACAGTTCTCCTGGCCGTAGCGGATAACCGGGTCGCCAGTAGGAATCGATTCGCCGGGGAGAAGCTTCACGCCGGCTACCGCGGCCGCGCCCGTTACGCCAGCGGCTCCGACGAGGCCAAGGAACTTGCGCCGTGTAACCATCTTCTCCCCCAATTCGCGCACTTTGCGCTTGTCGTCATTGGCGGGGCTGCGGTGGAGGGGACCGTCCGCAGCCCCTTGGTTGACCGCCTAGCTCAGACGCTTACGAGCATCCAGCCCTGCATCTCCAGGTGGAGCGCGGAGCAGAACTCGGTACAATACATCGCGAACGAACCTTCGACATCCACGTTGAACTCAACCTGCGCGTACTCGCCCGGGTCAAGGCTCACATTGATGTTGTACCGCGGGATAGCAAACCCGTGCGTCGCGTCCGGTGTCTTCTCGATGTTGGTGAGGTGGATAATCACCTTGTCACCCTTGTTTGCACGGATGATGTCTGGCTTGAACTGGCTACGCTTAACCGTCAGCCACACTTCTACCGTGGATCCGCGGCGTTCCTGCCGTTCGCCACCGGCTTCGATGGCGTTCTTATCGACTTCCATCGTGAGGGGGTTCGTCCCCGGCGGGTAGACTTCCCAAGCCTTGATCCGTTCGGCCCTCATACCCTGGACGTAGTGTGGTTCGCCAACGCCGATGGGGGTGTCGGATAGCAAATCCATCTTCTCCCCGGTCAGGTCGACCAGCTGGAAGTTCTGCGGCTTCAGCGTCCCCACCACCGGGAAGCGGTCGATCGACCACTTGTTCAGCGAAACAAGGTACTTCCCGTCCGGCTTTACAGTATCGCCTTCCATGGTCACCAGGTGGCCGATGTTGTAGTTCACCTTCAGCTTGTCTACGAGCTTGAAGGCCTGATCGCCCTTGAAATACGGCTCACCGAGCGTCCACTTTGCCACGGCACTATCAAGGAACAGGCTGGTGTAGCCGTTCCCCTTTTCGTCATATTGCGAATGCAGGGGCCCGAGGCCGACTTCGACCCGCCCGGCGACGCAGGCATCGAACTTGAGGATTGGCACGCCAAAGTCGTCCTTCTTCTCGTAGTTCTTAGCGTCGATCGCCGCCTTAACCTTGTCGAAGCCATAGACCGTAACGTGCGGGTCGAGCTTGCCAGCTACCGTGAGGTAGTTCCCATTTGGGGCTACATCCACGCCGTGTGGGCTCTTGGGCTCTGGCAGAAGGTAAAGCACTCCTTCAGCGGCCGCTACGTCCAGCGGGATCACCTTGATGCCGTTGATTGTCTTGGTCTTGCCGGCCTGAACGAGCTCTTCCGCTTTCCGCCAGTTGATGATGTGCATCATGTCGAAGTCATTTTTCGACGCACCGACTTCAAGCGGCTGGCCACCTTCGGCGTTGCCGCCAACAGCCATCTCGGAGTTATACGAATTGATGAACACCCAGCCGTCGCTCACAAGCTTCCCGGAGTCGGCGAGGTCCTGGGTGTACGGAGGCAGTTCCACCTGGAAGCTGCGGTCGAGCTCCATCCGCCCGGTCTTCTGGTTGATGGCAAGGAACGTGGAATATCCGCGCATCAGGTCTTTGAAGTTCGTCAGCGCCTGGGCTGCCTTCGACCTGTCAATCAGCGTTGGCGTCATGGTCGAGATGTGCACGTATTCACTGTTCTGTGTGACGAAGCACCCACCGTGGGACGTGTCGAGGTTGGGGACGTCGATGATCTGCTTGGTCTTGAAGTCCCGAAGGTCAACCATCCCAATACGGCCGTTTGCGCGGTCATTGATGTAGAGCCAGCGGCCGTCGTATTCACCCTTGGTCTCGCTCAATGCAGGGTGATGACTGTCACCCCATCGCAGCGCACCGCGTTCCTTGGAGACCGCGCCACCGGCCGTGGTGGTACCTTCAGCCAGGATCTTGTCGCCAACATCTGCGCCATAGCCGTGTCCCTGCCATGGCTCTGGCGTGAAGACCGCGATCACCTTCATCAACTTCATGGAGGGGACCCCCATGACGAGGACCTGGCCGCCATGCCCGCCCGAGCAGAATAGCATGTGTGTATCCATGCTTGGCATCCCGGGTGGGACGAACGTCTTCACTGCTCGGGTTACGTCCTCCGACGACAGCTTGCGCTGCTCGGCAACCTTCTGCGCCTGGCCGGCAAGGCCGGACGCGCCACCGCCGCCACCCCCATCACCATCGCCCAGGGCCACCTTGCCGACGACGCCGCCGACAACGAGAGCTGCGCCTCCTACTGCCGCTCCCTGGATGAGTTCTCGCCTGCTGATAGCCATTACGTATCCCTCACTTAGATGTCCATGCCTATGCACTTGTAGGCCCGATTCCCGCCTCACGCGGGTTTGGAGTACGGGCCCCTACTGCACAGTGATCGTCCCCACCATGTCGGGCACGTGGTAGTCACACTGGAAGACGTACGTGCCGGTTTTGGTGAGCTTGATGGTGAACTTGTTTGACGCTCCGGGAGCTACAGTAGCCGCACTCGAAAAGTCCTTGCCTTCCTTCGCCTCGCTGAGGATGTGCAAGTTATGGATCGCTGCGCCGTCGTTCTTGACCTCGATCTCTACCGATTTCCCAGCGGGAACAGTCAGAGTCTTGGGATCGAAGATGTTGTCCTTCATCGAGACCTTGAGCGTTTCCGTCGCGGTTCCACCGCCGCTGGAACCACCGGAGTCCGGCGTCTTGACCTCGATCTCCGCCGTCGGCGCTTTGTCATCGCCGCCGCCTCCGCAAGCAACGGCACCCCCGAGAACAAGCAGCGCGACGCCGCCGAACGCAATCAACCTGGTGTACCTGAAACTGAACAATTGAATTCCCCTTCTCGATTCACCTTCGAGGATTCTCGATGCCTCATCCTTCGCCCTAGGCTTCTGTTGCGTATGTGATTTTAATCACCGAAATATGCCGCGCTGCTCTGCCTTCGAGACGAGGCAGCGCGTGTTGGCTGGTAGACGTTGCCCATGGCGGGCGCCTGGCAACTTCTGGCAACACATCATCGTTCCCAGCCGCTTTCGCTCCGGTTGCACAACTTCCCGCACGCGCGCGGAATCTGAGACCAGGCCCCGGCGACCATTCTGCGCAGGCAGTGCCTGGCCGGCAGTCATGGCTGCCACCGGCGGATCGCCAGTCGTGAGGTTGAAGGGGGTCGCCGAGGCCAGTCCCGTTTCCGTCGGAAGGGTGCCTACGTTAGCGGTGCCCGAAACTGCTGGATCCCCCGGCAGGCCGCGTCGCGGAACGCAAAGCCCCGTAGTGGGCGCCGACCTCTAGGAAAGCGCTTATCAATGTGTACGGCCAAAGGCCATGCTCAGCGTGAGCCCAAGGCGTTCACGCGATTCCCACAAATACGGCGGGCCTGTCTGAGTTCCCCTCCGTCAGAACCTAAAGGCGACTCTGCAAAACCCCACTAGGAGCCGGTCGTGAGTTTGCGCCACGTTCATCTCCAGCAAGGATGGAAGCGAGAACCTAGCACCGACCTAGGTCGCGCGGTAGCGGCCCAGGTATGGCAACCGCGGCGATATCCGATGCCGCTCCTCGTCCGCCCCGCGCAGGGATGCATCACTCTCGATCCGCGACCGAGTGGCAACCGCCTATAGTGGTTACCGGAGTTCGCCACTCTGCGGAAGGAATCCAGATGCTATCACGCCGCGATGAAGAACTGAGAGCCCGGGTGCTCACGCTGCTAACTCGAGCCGACAC
>JBBQGT010000079.1:0-15067 GCA_038323265.1 Tepidiformales bacterium | reverse complement strand
TCCAAAGCTGAACCGTTGGGATCGCTGACGATAGCGCCGTATCTGCCTTCTGGGAGGCCGTAGGAGGAGGCCGCTTGTCTCGCTCGTAAACGGCATAAAGCCGTGATCCGGGCACTGCCAACCGCGCAGCCAGTGCAGGAGTTCGAAAACCTCCCAGAGTTTGCCTTCGCACTCGAGCGATACTGGGATCACATCGACTGGCGTTCCCGGCGCCTGGCCCTCCTTGCAGAACGGCGGTGACGGGAAACCGACGGGGTTCGTAATGCAACCGATGGGCGAAAGCTCGAAGTGCGTAGCGATGCGCTGAAGGTCGCGCACCGAGTCGCGTTGGCCGCTAAATGCGTTTGGCGGTGGGGAAGCGGGCTGTGAAGGTTGCTCCTTCGGATGGTTTGGATTCGACGGTCAGGCGGCCGTTGTGAGCGGTGACGATCCAGCGGGCGATGGCCAGCCCGAGGCCGGTGCCGCCGGAAGAGCGGGCTTTGTCGCCGCGGTAGAAGCGGTCGAAGATGAGCGCCTGGTCTTCTTCGGTGATGCCCGGACCGGTATCGGCGACCGAGAAGTTGAAGCGATTGCCGTCTCGCCATGAACGGATGGTGACGCGGCCGCCGGCCGGCGTGAACTTGAGGGCGTTATCGAGGAGGATGGCGCCGAGCTGGCGGATTCGCTGGGCATCGGCGTCGATTTCGCCCGAGGCGAGTTGGGCGGTGAGAGCGATGCCCTTCACGTCGGCGAGGGCGGTCATGTCGCGGACGAGGCCATCAAGAAGATCGTCGAGGTCGAGGCGTTCGCGAGTGATTTGAATCTGCTCTTCATCGGCGCGGGCGAGGGTGAGGAGGTCTCCGACGAGTTTGGCCATGTGATCGGCTTCTTCGTTTATGGCGGCGACCTGGTCGATGTTCGCTTCGACCGTTTGATCGGGGTGGCGGAGAACGAGTTCGGCGTTGGCTTTGACGACGGCGACCGGGGTGCGCAGTTCGTGGGAGGCGTCGGAGACAAAGCGGCGCTGGGTTTCGAGGGTGGTGCGGATGGGGACGAGGGCGCGACCAGCGATCCAGAATCCACCGGCAGCGGCGAGGAGCACACCAGCCAGGCCGCCGACGCCGAAGATGATGGTGAGGGCGCGTAGTTGATAGTCGCGGGCGCCGAGAGAGCGGCCAATGATCAGGCGCACTTCGGCCTGGTTGGGCGTCTTCACAGCGGTCGAGATCAGGCGGTAGCGGTTGTCGGAGCCCTGGACGTCCTGGCTGATTCTATCTTCTGGGGACTGGCTGGCGAGGCTCACCAGTGGGAACTGCGTGACCTGGACGTTTCGTGGATTCCAGAGCACGGTGCCGTCCGCGCTGGTCGCAATGTAAAAGACATCAGTCGAAAGGGTTTCGAGCGGAACGCGCTCCCGAGATTGACGATCGTCTGACCCGGAGTGGTCATCCGATCCGGCTGGACGAGGGCGTGCCTCGGCCGCGCCGATGAGAACCGCAACTGGCGCCGAGCGCAGGTCTACGGAGGCCTGGGCAAGTGACTGGTTGATCTCGTCGTCCAGCTGGTTGCGAAGGATGACGTAGGCGGAGGCACCGATGGCGAGCAGGATGACGGCGAGGGCGCCGGCGTAGTAAATGGCCAGGCGCAGGCGCGCGCGTTCGAACATTAGGTGGCTCGAATCGCGTAGCCAGCGCCGCGCACCGTACGGATGAGCTTCGCCTCGGGATCGCGGTCGATCTTCGAACGGAGGTAGTGGATGTAGGTATCAACGACGTTGGATTCGGTGAGGACGTCGTAGTTCCAAACGAGCTCGAGGAGCTGCGAGCGGGTAAGCACCTGGCCGGGATGGCGCATGAGGGCCTCAAGGAGGGCGAACTCCTTGGCGGTCAGTTCGATGCGCCGGCCAGCGCGGGTCGCTTCGTGGGAGCGAAGGTCGAGTTCGAGATCGGCGACGGTGAGGGTGTTGGAGGTGGCCGGGATCATCTGTGAGCGGCGGCCGATGGCGCGGATGCGGGCGAGAAGCTCAGCGAGTGCGAAGGGCTTGACGAGGTAGTCATCGGCACCGGCGTCAAGGCCCTGGACGCGGTCTTGGACGGCGTCGCGCGCGGTGAGCATTAGGATCGGGGTGGCGTCTCCGCCGGCCCGGAGGCGCTTGGCAACTTCGTAGCCGTTGAGGCTTGGCAGCATGATGTCCAGGACGATCGCGTCGTAGGGTTCGCTGCGAGCCTGGGCGAGGGCGTCGGCGCCGTCGTCCACGTGGTCCACGACGTGGCCTTCTTCTTCCATGACGCGCTTCACTGCCGTGGCGAGCCGCCGTTCGTCTTCAACGAGGAGGATGTGCACGCATCAATCAGAACACATTTACCACAGCGCGATCATGGGAACATTCCAATCTCGTTCTCACGTAGCTCACATGGAAAGGGTGCAACTTGAGTCCCAGAACTCTGGAGGCTCAATCATGGACGGTCGGCTGGCACTCTATTCTGGCGCGGTTTTCGCTGGCATGCTCATCGCGGGCACGCTCATCATCCGGCCTGGTTTCGGCGACGGCGGATCGACCACCGGAGTGGAAGCCAGCTCGGCTGCGCTCGCCACCGAATCGGCGGTCAATGCGGCACGGCCAGCGGATAGCGTGGCCGTCACCGCCGCTCCCGCGGTATCTCGAGGCAGCCACGACGGCCGTAGCGTTGACGACGATCACGAAGGCGGCGACCACGACGAGGAGGACGACGACTAAATGGCGAAGAAGAATTACACCGGAATGAAAGTCACGATCCTCGGCCTTTCGGCCGCGGCGACGATGTTTGGGACGGCGTGGCTTAGCCAACACGACCAGTCCGTGGCCAGCAGTACGACCGAAAGCGCCACCACCTCGCAACAACCTGGCACTTTCAGCGCATCGACTTCGACCGCCTCATCGGCACAAGCGCAGACTGCAACGCCGAAACCCGTGACCGTAACAAGGGCGAAGAAATCGAGGGCTTCCTGAATGAATCGGGACCTGTCCTTGGCCGCCGGCGTCCTGGGTGCGAGCGTGCTCGGCGGGCTTGCATTGAACGCCGGCGACCTGGGCACGCTGCCGTGGATGCTTAGCCGTGTTTCGGGGGTGATCGCTTTCGTCCTGCTCTCGACATCAGTTGTATTCGGGCTACTGGTCAGCACGAAGGCGGCAGACGGGCTGCTCTCCCGGCCGTTTGTATTCACGATCCATCAGTTTCTTAGTGTGCTGACGCTCACCTTTCTCGGGATCCACGCGGGTTCGCTACTGTTCGATGGGTTCCTGCACTTTGGCCCAGTGTCGTTGCTAGTGCCATTCACCTCCCCTTACAAACCGCTGTGGGTAGCGCTTGGTACGTTCGCGGCGTGGACAACAGCGCTCGTGACAGCGAGCTTCTGGATGCGCGGCCGTATCGGACAAAAGGCATGGCGGAAGCTGCACTACGTCTCGTTCGGCGCGTACCTCCTCTCACTAATCCACGGAGTAACGGCGGGGACGGATACGACGGTGCCATTGGTGAGCTTCATTTACCTGATTTCACTGGCCCTCGTTGCGGGGTTGCTCACGTATCGAATCGCGGCGAGCAGGCGGCCAGCGCGGAAGCCAGTTGGCGCGGCGGCGAAGCGTGGCTCGCCCGCCAAAGCAGCATGAACGGCAAAGGTAAGTTCGTAGCGTACCCGCGCGCGTTCCCTCCCGCGCCGGTACGCTACGGGCGTGCCCGGCATAATCTTTCTGCTGGATGAAGCGAACCACGCCCGAGTTGAGGGGCTGTGGGAGCAGATGGAGCGGGAGTTCGGAATCGCGAAGGGATTCCCGGGGGCGTTGCCGCACCTGACCGTGCACCTCGCTAGCGCCTACGACATGGACGGGACGCGCGGGGTGGTCGCGGAGTGCGCGAATCGGCGAAAGCCGTTCGAAGCAGAGACAAGCGGGCTTGGCGTGTTCAGCGGCGAACTGCCGATCCTCTACATCCCGGTAATTCGGACGGGGGCGTTGGACGAGCTACACGCGGAGTTATACCGCACCCTGGCGCCGCATTGTACCGAGCATTTCCCGTACTACGCGCCGAACAGGTGGATGCCGCACGTCACCATCGGGCAGTTGAACATCACTCCTGAGGTGCTGTCTGCGTTGCTGGGGTGGCTCAGCCACCAATCGCTTTCGTGGACGCTACGGCTCGCCACGCTGGCCATCGGCGAGAACACGGACACCGGCGTCGAGCTCTTCGGGACGTTCCCGTTGCGCGGTTAGTCCTGCCCGCCGCGCAGCGCGCCGAGCGCCTCGTAGGCCGCGGTCATGACGGACACGCTGGGAACGACCGACTCGAGAGCTGCGAGCACGGGCGCCAGCAGGTCGCGCAGATCGCCCTTGGCGATGTCGTGGAGGACGTGGTGTGCGCCCTCGCGGGTCCAAGCTGAGGCGTGATCGGAGATCAGCCCGGCAAGGAGTGGTTCGAGCGCGTTGCGGCCAAGCACCGAAAGCGCTTCCGCGGCGACCCAACGGACGCTCGCGTCCTCGTCTTCCAGCGCGAGGACGATGGCGGGCGCTGCATCGGGGTCTCGAATTTCGGTCAGAGCCTTTGCTGCCTCCCAGCGCCCCCAAGCGTTCGAACTCGCGAGAGCGGCCGCGACTGCAGGCGCCGCTGCCCGACCGCGAATGACCAGTTGCTCGCGGGCGCTGATGCGTCGGGAGCGCTCCGTGTCGCCGAGATCAGCAATGAGGTCGGCGATGTCTGTGCGATGTTGTTGGGTGGCCGTCCGCTCGGTCACGTTCGGATCGGTCATGATGCACCTCCGAAGCGCGTCTGTTCTCTCTTCATCGTAGACCCGTTGCCGGGATTTGTCGGGTGGGCGGTGGGTGCGGAGATGACGGATCGGCGGGTAGAGTTGGCGAAAATCACTTTCGCGGGGTTGTCTATGGAACTGCACGACGTTACTTACGCGGTCGATGACGCGCTGGCGATCATTACTCTGAACCGGCCGAAGTACCGGAACGCGCAGAGCTACCGGTTACTGGATGAACTGGACACGGCGCTCGCTGCGGCTGACGCGGACCGGAATGTGAAAGTGATCGTTCTGCGAGGGAGCGGGGGCAACTTCTCTTCGGGGCACGACCTTGGCACGCCGGAATCTCTGGAGGCGCGGGCGCTCGCCGGGGTGCCGGATTCGGGCATCGAATTTTACGAGAATTTCCGGCGATACAACCTGGACCTGACGTTACGCTGGCGAAACATCACGAAGCCGACGATCGCGATGGTCGAAGGGTTCTGCATTTATGGCGGCTGGATGATCGCCGCTTCGATGGACCTTGTCTTTGCTGCGAGCGACGCGAAGTTCCTGGCCGGGTTGCTTGAGTACTTCTCGGTGCCGTTCGACGTGGGCATTCGGAAGGCAAAGGAGCTGTGCTTCGAAAGCCGGTTCATCAGCGCGGAGGAGGGCAAGGAGGCGGGCTTCGTGAGCCGCATCTACGCCCCCGAGGCCCTTGAGCGAGAAACCTTGAACTACGCGCGGCGCTGCGCCGAGAACACGACGACGGCGCTGCGCATGTCGAAGCTGGCGATCAACAAGATCCAGGACGCGCAGGGCTATTCGAACGCGATGGAGGGGGCGTTTGCCGACTACGTGATTATGATGCAGTCCCGCGGGACCGGCCGGGTGGAAGGGATGCGCCGCCTGGGAGGGGTGGACCTGGCGGTCAAAGGCACGCGCGGAGAACGGGCCGGCCTGACGCCGAACAGCTAAACAATTTCGAGGAGAGCCGAGATGCCTGAACTGACCCGACCAACGGTGACGCTGCATTACGAAGACACGCTTGAGGGCGACCAGGCGATCGTCTTCCTGCATGGCTGGTGCGATGGTTCGCAGAGTTGGGCGAGCACAATGGAAGCGTTCAAATCTGAGTACCGCTGCATTGCACCGGATATGCGGGGCCACGGCGGGTCTGGCCGGCCGCGTGATTTGTGCTACTCGGTTGAGGCTCTGTCGAACGATGTGGTTGCGCTTTGCGAATCGCTGGGCATTGCAAAGCCGGTCATCGTCGGGCACAGCTTCGGCGGGATGCTGGCTTCCGTCATCGCGGGGAGGCATCCGGGGTTCGCGCGGGCGATCGTGATCGAAGACCAGCCACTGGACTTCCGGCCGTTCAGCGCTCAGATGCGCAGCATGGAGGCGGTGATTCGCGGTGCACAGTCCCATATGCCATTTCGCGAGCAGATGCTCGGCTCGATGATGACGGAACTGATGCCGCCGGAGTCGAAGGCGATGCTGCAGTCGCTCCAGGAAAGCACTCCGCCGGAAATTGGGATGGCGCTCTGGGCGGCGTTGTTCGAGTTCACGGCGGCGGAGATGGATACCCTGGGAGATCGCGCGATGGCCGCCCTGGCGGGGCAGCCGAGCGCGCTGATCGACGCGCAGGAGACCGAGGGCTACTACGCGACGGTGCGTGCGGCCGCGTCTGAGGTGCAGATCAGCACGCTCGGCGGGGGGCACTGGGTACACCTGGAGAAGCCGGTGGAGTTCAGGGCTGCGTTGCGGGCGTTTTTGGGCGGATTGTGACGGGAGTAGAGGCCCCAGAACGCTGGACGCACCGTACCGGAGCCGGGCTGCGCGGCGCTTGCCAACGCGCGCTGACAGCACCGGGCTTCTTGACACAATCTGGCTCCGTCGTCATGAACTGAATGTGACCGGATCGGCAGCTTTCAGGCCAGCCGAAGGTTCGGCCCGTGCGCGTAGAACGTGGGCGGTGCGTGCGAGGGCGTTTCCGATGCGTTGCGATTCCATTGCAAACACGACCGACAGGAATCAACGTGTGGCAGACTCATATCTGAGTGGCGAGTCGTGATGCTGCCTTTCCCACCTAAGGAGAAAAAGTGATGGATGTGGAGTACCTGCCAGCCCTCATAGCCGGCCTCGTCGGCGGTGCGGTGATGTTCGCGATGCGACTCATGATAAAGATGGCCGGGGTCGACCTGAAGATGGATGTCGCCCGCATGTGGGGCACCATGATGAGCATCCATGGGACGGCTGGGAAAATGGTCGGCCTCGTGGTTCACCTGGTCGCCAGCGCACTTATTGGGCTCATTTATGCATGGGCATTCGATCTCCTCGGCGCTGCAGACTGGTATGTGCTCTGGGGCCTTCTCGGCGGAGCCATCCATTGGGTCATTGCTGGAGTCTTCCTGGCAATGGTGCCGGCAATGCATCCGGAAATGCCGGAACGGATCACCCCTCCCGGGGCGTTCGCCAAGAACTTCGGCAAGCCCGACGTCCCGGTTTTCCTTATGGGACATCTACTGTACGGAGTTATCGTCGCGGTGTTGTATGCCTACCTGCATACGAATGGCGGGTTGGACATCGCGTTCTAATGGGCAAAGAATCGACCAACGGTGCCCACACCCAGGCCGAAAGAGCCTGAAGAGAGGACGATTCCATGCGGCCAAGCCTGAGTCAGCAAGTTGTCGTTATCACGGGCGCTTCCTCGGGGATCGGCCGCGAAACAGCCATCCAACTCGGACGGCGCGGCGCCCGGGTGGTGCTCGCCGCGCGCAATGAACGTGCACTCCAGGGCGCGGTGGCAGAAGTGGAGCAGGCCGGGGGTACGGCGCGCTACGTGGTCACCGACGTCTCGGACTGGAACCAGGTCGACCATCTCGCGGGCCAGGCGGTTGAGCATTTCGGTCGAATCGACACCTGGATAAATAATGCAGGTATCTCTATCTACGCAAACATTTCACAGACCACAGCGGCCGAGATGAGGCGCGTCGTTGAGGTTATCTTGCTGGGCGAAATGTTCGGGACAAAGGCCGCGTTCGAACAGATGAAAGCGCAAGGCGGCGAGGGGCTGATCATCAATGTTTCTTCCGCGCTCGCCCGGCGATCTGTGCCTCTCCAGGCGGCTTACTGCGCCGCCAAACACGGGATTACCGGCTTCACCGAGGCCGTACGCCTCGAACTGAAAGAGGACCATCCAGGGATCACGCTAATCGAGGTCCTTCCCTCTTCCGTGAATACGCCGCTCTTTGCACACGCGCGCTCAAAGCTTGGCGTGAAGCCAATGCCCATTCCCCCGATCTATGAGCCATCGGTGGTTGCCAACGCCCTCGTCCACGCCTGCGAACATCCACAGCGCGAAATTGTCGTCGGCGGTTCCGGGAAGGCACTTGTCGTGGCCCAAAAGGCGAGCGCGAGCCTCGTCGATCGCTACTTGCTGCAGGGTCAGCGAGGGACGCGTCAGCAACGAAGCGATCGGCCAGATGACGCTGAGGACAACCTTTTTGCACCAATGGACGGACCGGGTTCGACAACCGGCGACTGGAGCGAGCAGTCCAAGAGCAGCAGCGTCTACACTGCCGTCGTTGAGACGCACCAGCGCCGCACCGCAGCAATCCTGGTAGCGGGACTGGGAGGCACCTTGCTGCTGCTGCGAAAGTTTTTGCGGTAGCGACCAGATGGGTACCCATGGCACGCAGCTCCGCCCACGTCCCTCACAGCTGATCGCACACGTGAGTACATCCATGCTTCTCACCAGCCTTGACGGTGAGATACGCGGCGGGACGGATGGATATTACATCGACGGCGCCCGGCTGCTTTCGAAGCTGACCATCCTGGTGAATGGAACGTCGCCGGAGACATTCTCCGGAGGCAGACCCCGGCCAGTCGAGATCGTTGTTCACGGCCGCCTACAGGAAGACGGAGACCTGCTGAACGATGCGCTCTTCTCCAAGTTGAACTGGTTACTCGGGCCGAACGGGCTGTGCCTCAGACTCACCCTGATGAATTACGCACCGCAGCGCACGAGGCGTTTCGAGCTCTCAATGACGATGGCGGCTGACTTCGCCGACTTTCACGAGGCTTCGACGGGGTCCCGCCAGCAGAAAGCCGACGTCGCAATGGAGTGGGACGAACGCGCCCGCGAATTACGTCTCAGTTATCTGCATCCGGAACTACCTCTGAGCTGCGTCGTCCAAGCAGTTCCTGCAGGTAATGAACTTCATTGGCGCGATGGGACGTTTATCGCGACCGGCACCATTGGGCCGCAAAGCAGCCTGGTCTGGCAGTTTGATATTTCGCGCGAGCCGGCGATGCTGCCGGATGCCGTGCTCGCGCGGTTACGCAATACACACGGGTCCACGCCAACACCTCGTCTCCAGACCGTGAACCCCAACGTTGCCCTCGCATGGCGAACCGCGGTGGGCGATCTGCAGTCGCTACGTCTAGGCATTGCGGCGGGTCCGGAGGCGCTCGGAGCGGGGGTTCCGCTGTATCAGCATTTTTTCGGACGAGATAGCTTAACGGCAGGCTGGCAAGCGCTCCTGGTGGGCCCGGAATTCCTGCGGGACGCTCTGCTGATCAATGCATCGCTGCAAGGGGAACGCGTAGACGACCAGCACGACGAGCAACCGGGAAAAATGATTCACCAGGTGCGGACCGGACCCCTCTCCCTGCTGGGGCATGATGCTCTACGAAAGTACTTCGGCGACTACGCGACGCCGCCCGACTTCGTAGCCATGCTGGCCGAGTACTTTTTGTGGACTGGCGATACGACCACGACGCGAGCGCTGCTGCCAGCGGCCTGGCGGGCGCTCACCTGGCTAGACAGATACGGAGATGTCGACGGCGACGGCTTTGTGGAGTACCTGACGCGTTCACCCCAGGGAGTTAAAAATCAGGGCTGGAAAGACGCCCCGGACTCAGTCGTGGATGACAGCGGGAACATCGCCGAAAACCCGCTGGCCACAAGTGAGCTACAGGGTTACTGGTACGCGGCGCTTGAGCTTGGCGCCTTCCTGGCCGCCTGGGTGGCGCGGGACTTTGGCCTCGCTCACCGGCTCCACCGGCGAGCGCGACGCCTGAAGCGGCAATTCAACGATGCGTTCTGGCTCGAGAACGAGGGGCACTACGCGCAGGCCCTGGACTCCCAAAAACGCCCCATCCGAGCTGCTGGTTCCAACGATGCTCACTTGCTGGTCACCGGAATTGTGCCTCGCGAAAGAGCCGTGCGCGTGGTCCAGAGGCTGCTTGAGCCGGACATGTTCACCGGCTGGGGAATCCGGACGCTTAGCAGTAAGCACCCGGCCCACAACCCCTTCAGCTACCATCGTGGAAGCGTCTGGCCAGTGGAACACGGCACGTTAGCACTCGGGCTCGCCGCATACGGGCTCTGGGATGAGTTGGGAACTATTGCTCGATGCGTTTTCGAAGCCAGCGCACTTTTCGAAGAGCACCGGCTGCCAGAAGTGCTCGGCGGGCTGCAACGTGATGAATCCGGCAGCCACCCGGGCACGTATCCCGGCGCTTCCTCTCCGCAGGCGTGGTCGGCGAGCACAATTCCGATGCTCCTGCAATCTCTTCTCGGCTTTCACCCAATCGCCCCTATCGGCGTGGTCACTCTGGACCCACACCTTCCGACGTGGCTGCCGGAGCTTCGACTCACCGGCGTTCGTGTGGGTCGCTCTGAAATCGATATCCATGCATGGCGAGACCGCGGGGGGCAAACAAGGTTCCAGGTGCGAAAGCGCGGACCGCGGCTATTGATTCTCCGTCAGCCTCCGCCCCAAGATCCGCGCGGCAACCTGAGCACCAGGCTCAAGGGCCTTCTGCCGCGATGAAGTCTCATCGCTCATTCGCCCCCTGACCACCTACGCTCCCTGGAGCCGGAAACGAGTCCTGCTCCGAGCCAGCCCCTCGAAGACGGGCATCGCCTCTACTTGGCTGCTAGCCAGACGAGGCAGTCGCCGGGTTTCGTATTTCTCTGCGTTCGATTTCTCGTCGCCCCTCTCAAGGCTTGGCGATGCCCCGAAGGTATGGCGCATTTCGAATTCGCCTCCGGGTGAGTGCGGCCATTGTGCCAGAAAGCCGGGAGTGTGGCTTGATTGGAACGATTCGTGCGGCGGGTGTGCGCTGCTATACTCCGCCGCCAACGGAGGAGTACGCATGTTGACAGCGGAGGCGGATTCAGGGGGCGTAGCGGTGGCCCGTGACCTGGCGTCGACGATTCGCAAGTACGCCAACGAGGCGGAGAGCGGGCGTAAACTGCCGCAGCCGCTGGTTGACGCGTTTGTCGATGCGCGACTATTCCAGATGAGCGTGCCGCGTGAGTACGGCGGGGACGAGCTCGACTTCGTCGAAAGCATGCGCGTGATGGAAGAGCTTGCGGTGGCCGATGGATCGGCGGCATGGAACGTGATGATCGGGTCGGGCAATGGGCGCGCAGCGGCGGCGTTGCGCCCGGAAACAGCACACGAGGTGTTCGACGACCCGCGGACGGTTTGCGCGGCCGCATTACCAATCGGCGGAGAGGGCGTGAAGATCGAAGGCGGCTACATCCTGACAGGGCGTTGGCCGTATTGCAGCGGCTGTCAGCAGAGCAGTTGGTTCATGCCCGGCTTTTTGGTGAAGGATGGCGAGCATGCGCGGCGCTTGCCGGATGGGCGAGTGGAGACACTGGTGGGCGTGTTGCCGCGGGCCGATTGGACGATCGAGGAGAACTGGAATACCTCCGGGATGCGGGGCACCGGGAGTCACGACATCGTGATCAAGGGGGCGTTCGTGCCCGAGGCGCGGACGTACAGCTTGGTGAGCGCGCCGCGGATGGCCCGTTCGCTCTACCGGATGGCCGCATTCTCGACGCTTGGACCGGGGGTGGCGGCGGTCTGTCTAGGGATAGCACGGCACGCGGTTGATGCCTACGTGGAGTTGGCGCAGACCAAGCGCCATTCGGTAAACAACACGCTGCTACGGGAGAGTCCAGTGGCGCAGGTGCGTGTTTCGGAGGCCGAGGCGGCCCTGCTATCTGGGAGGGCGTTCTTCTATGAGGCCATCGGCACAGTCTGGCAGGCGGCGTTGGATGGCCGAGCCGCAACGTTGCGCGAGCGGGCGCTGCTGCGGATGGCCTGCGTGAACGCTGCGCAATCGGCGACAAAAGCGACGGACCTGATGTTCGATGGCGCCGGCAGCCAGGCGACGCAGGCCTCGTTCCCGCTCGAGCGCTGCTGGCGGGACGTGCACACCGCGGCAAGCCACGTGACGCTAAACATATCGAACTACGAATCGACGGGGCGCGTGTTATTTGGGATGGAGCCGGGGATCGCGCTGATCTGAGCGGGCGCCGCGTTGGAAGCGTTGGTGTGTTACGCTGTATTCGAGCGCACGCTATGCCGTGCTGCGGGTGTTTCCTCAGGCTCTGTTGTACGGCGGTTGAGGTTGTTCCCATAGGGGCCCTCAGACCTCGCTTTATTTTACCAACGGAGACCATCCCTTCTGCTTACCATGACCAAAAACACGGGTGTCCCGGCTACTGCCGCACGCCCCACGCACCCGAAGCCCGTTGAGGCTTCGAATATTCCGATGGCTCCCACCGCAGCTGCTGACGGCTCGGATGTGACGTTCGCTTCGCTTGGCATTTCGATGCCGCTGGTGAACGCGCTCGCCAAGGGCGGCATCACCATCCCGACGCCCGTGCAGGCGATGACCATCGCCGATGCGCTGGCTGGCAAAGACGTCTGCGGCAAGGCGCGCACCGGATCGGGCAAGACGTTAGCCTTCGGCCTGCCGATGATCGAACGTGGCACGAAGAGCGCGCCACGCCGCCCGCAGGGCCTTGTGCTCGTGCCGACGCGTGAACTGGCCAGCCAGGTCGCGCGATCGCTCGCTCTTGTTGCGAATGTGCGCGGCATTCGCATCGCGGCCGTCTACGGCGGCATGTCGCTCAATCGCCAGGCGGACGTACTGCGCGCCGGTGTCGACATCGTCATCGCGACGCCCGGCCGGCTGAACGACCTGCTGCAGCGCGACGCGCTTCGGCTGGACGACATCCGCACGGTTGTCATCGATGAAGCGGACCAGATGGCGGACCTGGGCTTTTTGCCGCAGGTTGAGCGCATCCTCGGCCGAATCGAACAGAAGCACCAGACGCTGCTCTTTTCGGCGACGCTTGACGGCGCGGTCGACGCGCTGGTGAAGCGCTACCAGAACGACCCGGTGTACCACACAGCGGTCACGCCGGAAGACGAACTACCAACGATGCTTCACCGCTTCATCGCTGTCCCGGAGGAGGAGAAGGTTGGCGTTGCCGCCGATATCGCTTCGGGACCGGGCCGCACCATCCTGTTCGTGCGGACGCAGCGCGGCGCTGAGCGGCTTGTGAAACAGCTGGCCGTTAAGGGCCTGGACGCGGGCGCTCTGCACGGCGGCATGAGCCAGCCGAAGCGCGAACGCGCCCTCGCGGCTTTCTCTCGCGGCAACTCCAGCGTGCTGGTGGCGACGAACATCGCGGCGCGCGGGATCCACGTTGACGGCATCGACATCGTGGTCCATCACGATCCGCCGGAAGACACGAAGACGTACCTCCACCGTTCTGGGCGGACGGCGCGCGCCGGGGCCTCTGGCCTTGTGGTGACGCTTGTCTCTCCCGAGCAGATGCGCGACGTGAACATTCTGCGCCGTGAAGCGAACGTGCGTGAAGCCGTGGTGCCAATGGCAGCCGGGGACAAGCGTCTGGCGGATCTTGCCGCGTGGTCGCCTCCTTTGGAAGACCCGGCTGCGCAGCGCAACGCCCCTGGCGCGAGCTTCCGGCCGATCGACAACGCGCGTTTCCACCGCGAGAATCGGGGAAACATGGGCGCACCGCGACGCAACTACGGGCAGGCGAACCGTTCGCAGCAGAACGAATCCGCGCCGCGTCAGCCAGCTTCCGAGCGTGGCCGTAGCAACGATCGCGGGCCTGCGCAATTCGCATCCTCCTCGTCGGACCGCGTGCGGGCGCCGAAGCATACGGCCTGGGGCCGTCGCGAAAACTAAACCTTCAGGCGAAGGATCCGGGGGCAGCCAGATGCGCTTGAGCGTGCTTGACCAGTCGCCCATCCGCAGCGGCGGGACGGCCACCGATGCCATCCGCGAAACCCTCACGCTAGCCGAGACGACTGATCGTCTCGGCTATGCGCGTTACTGGCTGGCGGAGCATCACGGTTCCGGCGGGCTTGCTTCGGCCAGCCCCGAGATCCTGATCGCCGAAGTGGCGTCCCGGACCCAGAACATCCGCGTAGGGTCTGGCGGCGTTATGATGCCGCACTACAGCCCGCTGAAGGTGGCAGAAAGCTTCCGCATGCTGGAAGCGTTGCACCCGCGGCGAATCGACCTTGGTGTGGGTCGCGCGCCCGGAAGCGACCGTCTGACGGCGCACGCGCTGGCCGCTGGGCTGGGCCGTCCGGGCATTGACGCGTATCCCGAACAGTTGATGGACCTCTACGGCTATCTTTCGAACAGCCTGCCCGAAGAGCACCCCTACAGCCGGGTGAAGGCCATGCCCGAGATCGAAACGATGCCGGAGCTATGGATCCTGGGGTCGAGCGATGCGAGCGCGAGGTACGCGGCGGAGTTGGGGTGGAGCTTCTGCTTTGCCCATTTCATCAACCCGATCGGCGGTGTCGAAGCGATGCGCGCGTATCGGGAGCGGTTCCAGGCGTCGCCGTTTCTTGGTGCGCCGCGCGGGTTGCTTGCGATTTCGGCGACGGTGGCGGAGACCGCTGAAGAGGCGGAGCGGCTCTCGTGGAGCCGCTGGTGTTGGCGAATTGCCGGCCCGCGCGGGTCGATTAAGGGCATCCCGAGCGTGGAAGAGGCGATGAGCTTCGATTACACTCCAGCCGAGCGCGAGTACATCGACTTTATGCGCGGCAACTCGATTCACGGCACGGCAGAGATGGTGAAAGCGCGAATCGAGGCGCTGGCAGCGGAGTACGAAGTGGACGAGGTGATGGTGGTGACCATCACCCACGATTTCGGGGCGCGGGTGCGTTCGTACCAACTGCTGGCGGGTGCGTTCGGGCTGGGGTGAATCGTTCCGCTGACCTCTGCCGCCCATTTAGCAGCGACATTATGACCTGCTCCCTTGTCGCGGCTAGCGCGCGCCCGCTACAATCGCGCATCTTTGGATTGGCCTGAGCGGGCCAGGAGCTTTAGCAATGAGCAGCACGATGGACGCCCTGGTCCACGTCCCCATGTTCCGCGACCTCAACAAGAAGGCACTTGAGCGACTGGAGCGGATCGCTCGCCAACGCACTTTCAACACGGGCGATGTGATCGTGAAGGAGGGCGA
>JBBQGT010000078.1:0-15227 GCA_038323265.1 Tepidiformales bacterium | reverse complement strand
CATATCGAGTATCTCATCCGCGGGCCAATGAAAATGATACGCGAGGTAGGCTACCTCCTCATAAATTCGGTCGAGGGGGAAGCCCGCTAACCCCCCAGGCTCGAAATATATACCTCGACCTCACCCGAGCAGTGGGGGCATGTGACGTTCACGAGTGAATTGCCTCGCTCGTTCACCTGGCGGTAAAGGCGCTGCAGAAACGCAAGGTCGCTTGTGAACAGGCTCTCGATCTCGTGCGGCGTCACCTGCGTAATCGTCCCCAACACGGTGACCACGCGAGACAGCAGAATAATCACCAGGTACGCCTGGTTCTGCTTCACGCGCGGATCCCGGAGGGGTGCTATCTCATCCGCAGCGGTAGCGAGGCGCATGGTCCCTGAACGGTGCAGTGTGCCGGACCCATCCACGTACCCGCGCGGAAGCGTGAATTCGAATTCAGTTTGAAGGGCCGCCATGAATATCCTCTGAAAACCGTACGAGACGGGGATGGCCGCGTGCGACGCATCCCCGTCTCGAAAGTGTTAGTGCCTGGCGGGGAACAAACCACCACGTCCTACGTGATGCGCTTGATTCCCTCATGAACGATGGTCAACTCTTCCACGCCGACATCGTTTCCATCGGCTTTCACCGAGGGACCCGAGATCTTCGAGGGCCAACCCTTGGCGAAGTTCCAGCGAGCAACTTCGACGTGGTCTTGGCTGTACATGACCACCGAACCGTCCTTGCGGGCTTCCTCAACTTTTCCCTGCTCGACTTGCTTGCGCCAGTCGTAGAAGTCCATGTTTCCGGTAATACCGCGCTTGAGCACGATATCGCTCCACTTGAGGCGGCCTGGGATCTTGCGGACGATAGATTCCTTGGCGCCCTTCGCAATGATCTTGTGCTCGATCACTTCGGATTCTGAACCGAGCCCGGACGCTTCCTGGAAATATCCAGTGATCACGCCGGAGATTTCGACCATAAAGTTAAACCCTACAAGGGGATCACCCGTGAGTGACTCAGTAGCTGCCATACCTTAGCTCCTTCCTTCTGGTTGAGTCGGCCACTAGCTCTCGGGAGCGTACTGGCTGATATGGATGATGACGAATTCGGCGGGTTTCACGGGAGCGATGCCGATATCGATGATCAGCTGGCCCGCATCGCGCGTTTCCAACGGGTTGTTCTCGGCGTCGCACTTCACGTAGAAGGCTTCTTCCGTGTTCTGGCCGAACAGTGCGCCCTGCATCCAGACGGTCTTCAGGAAGGCCGAGATGTTGCGCTTGGCGCGCGCCCAGAGGTCATAATCGTTGGGCTCGAAGACCATCCACTGCGTACCGTTCTCAATCGACTTCTCGACGTAGTTGAACAGCCGGCGGACGTTGAGGTAGCGCCACGAAGGGTCGCTTGAGAGCGTGCGAGCGCCCCAGACGCGAATGCCACGGCCGGCGAAGGCACGGATGCAGTTCACGCCAACCGGGTTCAAGACGCCCTGCTCAACGTTCGTGAGAGTGATCTCCAGGCCGAGCGCACCGCGGATGATTTCGTTCGCAGGAGCCTTGTGGACTCCGCGTTCGCCATCGTTCCGGGCCCAGATGCCAGCGAGGTGAGCCGAAGGCGGCATCATCATCGTGGTGCTGGTTGCACCGGGAGTCGGGTCAGCTACCTGGACCCATGGGTAGTACATCGCGGCGTACTTCGAATCGTAGCCCGCGGTGTTCATGCGCCAATCGAAAGCTTCCTGGGCATTCAGGTCCGGGGGCGTATCGATGATCGCCACACGGTCACCCATCCGCTCGCAGTGAGCGATGATGTCCAGCTGGATGGCTTTGACGCCGTCCATATCGAGTACGCCCGCCTGGAAAGCAGCCATGATGTCTGGCGCGCAGACCATAGTCACCTGCTCGATGGCTTCGAGGCCACCAAGCCCGCTGCGATCCGCGCTGCTGCCGGTGTACAGGGCAGGCTTGATGCCGTCCTGCACTGCCAGGGCTCCAGCCGCCGTTGGCAGCGCCAACGGGTAAGTGCCGGGGGCCGGCGCGCGGTCCGTGATCGAAAGGCCAGCAACCTTGACTTCTTCAAGGGTGACCAGCGTCGACTGCTTGTTCACCACGTCAAAGACGTTTTTCGCGCCTTTGTTCATGGTCAGGCCTTCGAACTTCTCTTCCGTCGTGCCGCGCTTCACGGTCACGTTGAAAGTGTCCTCCGGGGCGTCAGTTACCTGGACTGCGATTCCGTCGGAGGCCGAAGCATCCTTCGGGACAGCCTTGAGCGTTGTCGGCGAACCACTGGCCTTGCCAGTGATCGCGGCGACGGGCGCGGCGGCCAGGGCTTCGGTAGCGGCTTCGCTGCCAACGCGGACGACGAAGCAGAGCCCGCCGCCATTGTTGAAGTACGCGTACACGGCGTGAGCCAGGTATGCGCCGGGGATGAATCCGCCAAACTGATCGGTGAACTGTGTCCAGTTCGCGATCATCACGGCTTTCCCAACTGGGCCCTTCTCGGCTACTCCGAGGAAGGCTGCGACTGCGGTTCCGACGCCCTCGATGGGCTTCGATCCCTTGTCGACTTCCTCAACGTAGACGCCGGGCGTGAGGTAAGAAGTTGCCACAGGTCCTCTCCTTGCATGATCCGGACTGATGCCCGGGTAAACGGCGTGCGGATACTAGCAGTTTTTTGTTACCTTTGTGCAAGGTTTTTGCCCTTGCCACTTAGTCTTCACCGATGCTCACACCGGTATGTCATACGACTCAGACGGGACCGTAACGGAGCGCGTCGCGTTCAGACCCCCAGGACCTTCCAGCGCTAACTCATAGTCGCCCGGAAGCAGCCGCGGGAAGATGAATCGGCCCTCGCTGTCGGTCCAAGTTTCAAGCGCCGTCCCTTCCACCCGCACGCGCGCGTTGGGGATGCCAACCAGTTCGTTCCCGCGGGCATGGGCAATTCCGCCCACGCGGACGAATGCCTCTCGCCACCCTTCGCCCTCGCGGTGGAAGCCCAGCTCCACCGTCCGCACGATCGGCCCGGTGACAGGCGCGAAGACGTCCAGCGGCACGGTGGAGACCCACGTAAGCGAAGCCCGGATCTCGTTGTCCAGCACGCCCCACAGTTCGTATGGCTTGGCCAGGTGGTCCGGGGTTGTGGTCCGCGCCAATACCGGCACCGTGGACTTCTGGAGCTCGCCCTGGAGGAAATCCGGCGAGATCGCTGCCTGGCGGTACATCGATGCCAAGACCCCGGCAAGAATGCGATGTTCGTCCGCAGGTTCGCGCGCCCAGGCTGTTACAAAGTAAGCGACGTCGACCCGGCGTGGTGGGCGCTTGCGCTCCGCTTTGCCATCGGCTGTCCGCGTAACCGTCCACGAATCGTCGCGAAAATCCACTCGCTCACGAATGTCGAACAAGAAGAGATTAAGCGTTGGCTTCGAGAGTCGGCTGGACCACTCCCGCGTCGGCCGGTCAAACGCGATGTCAACCTCGCGCGGGTCGAGTGGGACATCGGCGATCAGCAGCTGACGAAGCGTTTCGTCGAGGTCATTGAACATAGGGAATGAGCGCCTGCACGAGCGAACGGGTCAGCACCCGTTAGCCAGCCGGCGATTCCTCCTGCTTGCGCTGCGGTCCGCCCGCAACCACCTGTTGCGCAACCGCGTCCGCTTCGTGCTCGTGCGAATCGTCTGCCGCGCCCACCGTCATGCCACCGCCGCTGCTCACTGAGCCGGAACTCTGCTGGACGACATGCGTCAGTTCATGGGCCATCAGGCTCGTATCTGAAGAATTCTGATCGCCCCTCAGGAAAATGTCCGAACCGGTCGTGAAGGCCTTTGCTGTCATGCTCCGATTGAGCTGATCGGACTGGCTGTCCTGGTGCACTCGCACACCGCTGAAGTCTGCGCCCATCGTCGATTCCGCCGCTGAGCGTACGCCCTCGGCGAGCGCCGATCCCCCGCCGCGCGCCGAATTGATTGCGGAAGACATGCTGGAGCCCACTGCCCCGCCCTCCAGCCCGATGACCTGTTCGGATTCGCGTTGCACGGAGGTGTCGTGCTTGGCCATCATGGCGTCTTCCTCTTCTTCGGCGTCGGCGCGCTGCACGGAAGTGTCGTGCTTGGCCTGGAGTTCATCTTCCTCGCCAGCGCGCTGGACAGAGGTGTCGTGCTTGGCCTGGAGTTCCTTTTCTTCGGCGCCGGCGCGCTGCACGGAGGTGTCGTGCTTGGCCTGCAGTTCATCTTCCTCGCCAGCGCGCTGCACGGAGGTGTCGTGCTTGGCCTGGAGTTCGTCTTCCTCGCCGGCGCGCTGCACGGAGGTGTCGTGCTTGGCCTGGATCGCTTCTTCTTCGGGGCCGGCGCGTTGGGCGATCATTCGCGCCACGTGCGCGTTGCCCAGATGCCGTTGAAGTTCGACTACCGGGTGGCCGGGCACGCGCTGCTTTTCGGGCGCCGCCGGGCCATCGTGCTCGGCGCCCTTGATGCGCACGCGCTCTTGCAGGTCGGCGGATTGGTAGTCGGACATGGCGCACCTCTTCGCGTGCATTCTAGACCCCACCGGGGGAATTGCCATCCCGCTAACCCGGAAGAGTTCTGTCGGAGTTTATTGGCCGAGCACGCCAATATAGGGCCCGAACTCAGCTTCAGTCACCATTTTCCCTAGCTTCTGGTATTCCCGTCGAGTCGCCCGGATGAGGTGTCGCATGCAGAGCAAGCCCTCGTCGGCCGCCGCCAGGAAAGCGGCCGAAAGGACGATGTTGCGGATGTTGCCGCCCGAAATCTTGAACTGGCGGGCAAGGAAATCGAAGTCCAGGTCTTCGCCAAGCGGCGCCTGCGCCGGGACCGTGCCACTCCAGATGAGCCGCCGTTCCGGCTCCTCAGGCATCGGAAAATCGATCACGAAATGGAGCCGCCGTAGGAAAGCCTCGTCCAGGTTCATCTTCAAGTTTGTCGAAAGGATCACCGGCCCTGAGTATTCCTCCATGCGTTGCAGCAGGTACGCCGTTTCGATGTTGGCATATCGATCGTGGGCGTCTTTTACCTCCGAACGCTTCCCGAAGAGGGCGTCCGCTTCATCGAAAAAGAGGATCGAGTTTGAACTTTCTGCTTCCGCGAAGATGGTGCTCAGGTTCTTTTCGGTCTCGCCGATGTATTTGCTGACGATGCCCGAAAGGTCGATTTTGTACATGTCCAGGCCCAGCACGCCCGCGATGATGTCTGCCGCCATCGTCTTGCCGGTGCCCGACTGCCCCGCGAAGAGCGAGAGAATGCCCTTGCCCATCGCCAGCTTGCGTTCGAATCCCCAGACCTCGTAAACAGTGTGGCGGTGTTCCACCATGCCCGCGATTTCGCGTAGCTGCTGCAGCGGGTCTGAAGCGAGCACGATGTCGCTCCAGACGTAGTGCGGCGTTACCTTCCTCGCCAGGCTGTTAAGGATGGGCGTGGATTGGGCGCGCGCTGCTGCATAAAGGTCCGCTTCGCTTACGGCGGGATCACCTGCGTTGCGCCAGCGTGCGCTCCCACGCGAAGCTTCCACAGCCTGTTCGATCTCCGTAATCCCGAGCTTGAACTTCCCGGCCACGGCGTCGAGCGTCGGCCCATCGATCCCGTCCTCCGCGAGGTGCTCCTGCCAAAGCGCGCGCCGCGCCTCGTGCTCGAGGGCTGGCACGACGATCTTCACGCCTGCCCAGGCGAAAGGTTCCTTCGAGGCCAAGATGAACAGCGGGGCGCAGGTCTCGGTGGCGAGCCGGCGAATTCGCTCGGCGTCCTCAAGTTTGAGCTGATCGACCCCCTCGAAAATCAGCGCCGAGTTCTGTAACGCCGCCTCGCGCGAAGCACGCAGGAATCCCGGCTCCAGGCTCAAATCCGCGAATAGCGCCGGTGCAAAGGTCCGCAGCACTCCCAACCCTGCGGCACTCGCTACCCGGTGCGTGACGGCAAGGATGCGCGTTCGGTCTGGCCCACTGATTGCGATTACCGGCGGCTGCAGAGATGTCCCCGGTAGCGCCGCCAGCCCGTCCACCTGCGCCGCCAACTCCGGCGGCAGCTGCGAAACGTGGGGCGCGGCGGTCCGTTCGACCAGGCTCTGGAGCGCTTCATCGATCCCCGATTCGCCGAGCAAGTAAGCGGCCACGCGCGGGTCTAGCGAGACGTACCGCGCCAGCAGCGGCGTGTGCGGCTGGCCCTGCTCATCGTGCAGGGCGATGAGCCGTAGACGGCGAAGCGGTGCATCGGCGTGGAAGGCCGCGCGCTGCTCGCTCCGCGCGGCAGGCCCCTCAAGCACGCGCAGCGCGAGGTCAATTCGTGGTCTCCGCTTCGAAACATCGTCCTGTGTGTAGGCCACCAGCCGTTCGGTGCCAAGGTCAAATTCGGACGAAAGGCAGAGCAGCAGGCAGCTCACGTCGAACGGCGACAATTTGCCAATGCCTACGAGCGTGGCGATCGGCCCGCCGGGTTCGGACGCAAGGCTGGAGAGGCTCGCTCGCAACTCGTCCATCCGCTGTTCGGCGCTTGCCGTGCCCTCGTTCGCCGTTACCGTCGTTGTAGCATCTTGCACCAGGCGATCAGCTTCGGAATCGGAAACGTACAGCCCGCGATAATCGTCTTCGCCCACGGCGATCCCCGCCGCGCGCATCCGCTCCACTTCCAATGCCAACAACTGGCCGATGAGGGCGAGTCCCCGACTAACTGCGTTCCTCTCAGCCACGCCTAACCGCAACTCACCAAGAGCGTTGTAAATCCGGTACTGGCGGCGTGACCGGAGTCTCCGGAATAGCTCGCTGTCACACTGTAGGTACCATCAGATTTATACTGGCTCGATGTCGCTGTCGCGACGCCGCCATCCAACGACCCGGTCCCTCCGCCGCCACCCTGGACGGTAAAGGTCACGCTCCCTGTGGCCGAACTTGGGGTCACGATCGCCTTAAACGAAATGTAGGAAGGATCGCCACTGCAGTAGTAGGTTGCACTTACCGAAATATCCGCCGGCGTTACAACCGCTTCCGAAGACGTCGTGCAGTTCGCGTAGTAGCAGACTCGAACCTTTACGGTCACTGGGTTGGGCGCACTCGCCGTGCCCGGCGATTGCTGGAACGTCGTAAACGTCTTGCTGGCATTAGTCACTGTCGCAGGGGAGGCGTTCGTAGCGGTCCAGGTGATGTCCGTGTACGGCTCGCTGAACGTCGTCGAACAGTTGACCTGCACTGGATTCGAAGCGGCCACGTACCCGCAGGTGATGGGCACCACAGGCGGCGGATTGCCCGGCGGCGGTGTCGGCGTCGCTGACGGATTCACCGTCGGTGTTGGCGACGGCGTCGCTGTAGCCCCTGGTGGTGGGAATTTCACAGTCACCGCTTGCACTCCCGACGTGCATAACGTCGAGTTGCACGCCGTCATTTTGATAGACGCCACGGTATCGTTGCTGAATGAGGTGACGAACGTCGTCGCCCCCGGCGGCGCCGGCGCCGCTACGCCATTCACTGCCCAGGCGGTGGTCGTGTAAGTGCCGGTCACCGTCCCCGTGCAAGCCAGTGAGGCGCCCTTCGGGGTCGCGTTGTAGGTCACCTGGCAGGCCACAACAACACTGGACGGCGGCACCGGCGTGGCGGTGGGCGGGATCTTGGTGGCAGTGGGCGGAACAGTTGGCGAGCCGCCGGCCCCCGGAGTCGTGGTGGTGGTGGTCGGAGCGGAGCTGCTCGGCGAGGCCGTAGTGCTACTGCCCGCGCCTGCGGCAGCCCCCGCGCCGATGCCTGCGTTGCCGCCATTTTCCGCCGTGGGCGTCACTCCGGGCACGGTCCTCGCCCCGCCAACAGCCACGTTCGCCGGGTCGAAGCTCGCGGCGATAACCGCCGGTCCGGTGTTGTCCTTCGATTCGAACGAGTAGTTGCCGCTTTTGTCGTAGCGGTGGAAGGCCGCCGTCGTTGGTCCACCATCCGGGCTCAAAACTTCTATCTTGTAGTCGTCCTTGTTGCCCGGGAGAAAGATCTGAATCGTCCCATCGCCGGGGCGCGGCGGACTCTCCACGCAGCTTGGGTCGCGCCATGCGTCCTTGGTGCTGTAATACGCTCCTGGGATGCCAAGCTGGACCGATTCCTTGACCTCCTGATCGGTGCCAGTGTTCAACGTGCCAACAACATTGCCGGCCTTGTCCGTGACCTTCAGCCTTTCGGACTTGGGCACAGTGATGACGAAGCCGCTCAGGTCGTTGCTCTGTTCGAACAGCACCGAGCTCTTCACTTTGCCCTTGTAAACGTCGAGCGTGCGCCGGTCGGCGTAGTACGGGTCGTTGATCAGAATCTTGTCGCCGTCCAGACCGACGGCCGCGATCCAATGGCCTGGTACTTCGAGAATGATTGGGCGGCCGGCCTGTAGTTCGGAGCGGATCTCGCCTTCTGTGCCGCTGCCCGTACGAACGAAGCGGATCGTCGGCGAGCCCGGCTTCGCCTTCGCAATCTCACCCGAAAGTTCGTTCACCGACGTCCAGACGACGTCGCCGTAAGCGTAGCCCCGGCTCACCCATCCGTGGTTCGTCTTTGTCGCCTGTGAGTTGAACCAGGCGTTGACCGAAGCCGGCGTCAGTTCGGCGCCATCTGGCATGGTCAGCAAGTTGAACAGCGCCATCACGGTGGCAACCGAGGTCAGCGCGCAGCCACACTGCTCGATCGTAGCCCCACACCAGTCGGGCCCGAATTCAGGGTCCTTGGCCTTGGCATATTCGTTGTCGGCCCACGCCGGGTTGTTCTGGGCGAACAGCGGCGCCGCGCTGCCCCCGCCCGCGGGCGCCGCCGGCTTCACCGCGGAAACCTTGACGTCTTCTTTCTTGTCGCACATGTGTACGCCCGCGTAGGCCGCTTCGGCGTTCGCGATCATCGTCCCGCCGTCATCGTTGAGCCCGAATTTCCAGAACAGTGCCGCACCAACAGCAGCGAGCAGCAGCACTGCCAGCAGCGCCGGCTTCTTCCATGCTTCAAGCGGTGGATGCACCGCCAGCAGGCCATCGGCCAGCACCGGCTCGGCGTCGATGTGCGTTGGCCGGGCAATGACCTTGTACGGCAGTACCGAGGCCGCCCCGAAGAGCTTTCGCTTGGGTTTGTGGACGCGGAACCGCACGCTTCGCTGCTGGCCCGGATAGATGTCCAGCGTGGGCACTTCGAATTCGTACTGCAGCTCGGCTTCGTCATCCGCCCCGCTCAGCGCGTAGTTCGCTACCGTGTTGCCATCGTTCTGCGCGACAAGCGTGAAGTCGCGCTTCGAACGCAGCGGCTGCACGCCCAACGAGGTACCTTCGAACGGCAGCACCGTGATCCGCCCGAACACTACCGCTTCCCGTTGGAAGTCCAACGAGGTAACGACCACCGAATAGTCAAAGTCCCCCACCAGCGCGTCTGGAGATTGGGGAGGCTGGATGACGATCGAGATTTCCTGGCGAGTGCCCGGCAACAGCTTGAATGTCGGCTCGCTAATCACCACCCAGTCGGGCGGCAGGTCCGGGACTGTTACCGTCACCTGGTCGACAACGCGCCCGCGGTTGTGGATAACGAGCCGTGCGAACGCCGCCGTGCCGGGCTGAATGGGCGCCGCAGGATCGGTCAGGCTGAGGCGAATGACCGAGAGGGGACCCTCGTCCTCGGGCTCTTCATCACCAGGTAGCCCCGGAAGCAGCGATTCGGGTGAGCCCGCTTCCGTGGCCGCGCCCGCGACAGGCGCCATGTAGCGCGCTTCCACGTCGCCAAAGCGGATCGCCTGGCTCGGCTCCACAAGGTTGGGGATGTTCGGCTCAATGATATGGCCGTCAACGAACGTGCCTTGGGCTGAGCCGAGGTCTTCGACCAGGAGCCGCCCGGACTCAATCAGCATCCGCGCGTGGCGGCGCGAGATCGACATGTCATCAATGACGATGCCGTTGCCTTCGGCCCGGCCAACGATCAGCGTCGGCAGATCCAGCGGGAACTCGCGACGGCGGCCGTCGGGCCCGGTGACCTCAAGGGTGCCGAATTTCATTCCATCTCCCGCCAGCCGGTCCCGCGTCGTCCTCCCCACGGCCCAGCCGGAGAATAGCGGTCAGCGGCCCACCATGCCATATGCCTTCTGCCCATGTTTACCAGCGCCGGCAACATTAGCTGATGACGATCGTCACGGTCACCACGGTTGGCGTGCCCGTGTAATTGCCGCTCGCCGTCCAGGCCGCCGAGATGACGTGACTGCCTATCGCAAGGGTGACTCCGGTCAACTGGACGGCGTTCCCTGTCGCGAACGACACGGGCGAGCCAAGGTTCGCCCCTCCGTCCGTGAACTGCACCGAACCAGTCGGCCCCCAGTTCGGGGTGACTGTAGCGGTGAGGGTAAACGTCGTCGCCGGACTGCCTGTCAGCCCACTTGAACCGATCGTCAGCGTCGCCGCTGCGGGGTTGACCACTACGTTCTGACCGTTGGGCGAATCCGCGGCAGCCACGTTGGCATTTCCCGCGAAGTGTGCGATCAGGTTCGAATACGTCGATGCCGAGCCAAACGGCGACGTCCCGGCCGTGAAGTTGAACACCGTCGAATTGCCCGTCAACGTGAACGTCCCGATGGCTGGAGCCGTCGTCGAACCGATGTGCAACGTGACCACTCCGCCCACCGGGTTCGCGGCACCGGAGCCGGTGACGTTCACGGTGAGTGCAATTGCTGACCCAAAGTTGAAGCTGCCGGCGCCTGTCACAGTGACCGTCGGTGCAGCCTTGGTCACTACGAGGTCTGCCGGGTCCGTATCAATCGCGGCCAGGTTTGTATTCCCACCAAAGCGGGCAATCATCACGTAGGTCCCAGCGGTCGCAAATGGCGAGACTCCCGTGGGAATCGCGGTAAACGTTGCGTCGTTGCCGCTCACAGTGGCCGTGGCAATTGCTGTCGTGGCTGTCGAACCAATGTAAAGGCTTACGGTTGCCCCGTCTGGACTCTTGCTGCCACTGCCAGTGACGTGGACGACGAAATTGGCGGCAGAACCGACGGCCACACTCCCCGGTCCCGAGGTGAAGCTCACAACCGGAGCAGCCTTGGTGACCGAGTAAGTCGTTGTACCGCTCGCGGAGGCTACTTCGTTATTACCCGCATAGGTGGCCGTCACGGTAATGCTCGAGCCCCCGGAGCCGAATGGCGCTGACCCGGTAATGAACGTGCAGGTGGCTACTCCGCTGGGCGCCGTCCCACCGCCGCAGTTCGCGTCCGCAGCGCCACCGACGATTGCCGTGCCTCGCGACGTCCCGCCGATCGAGAAGCTGACCGTGGCGCCGTCGACTGCGACGCTGCCAGTGCCGGTGATTGTCGCCGTCAGCGTCACCGAGCTTCCAACGACGACAGGCCCGTTGTTCGCCGCCGTTACCGTCGGCGTCACCTTCGTAACTGCCAACGCCCTGGTGTTGCTTCCGGTCGCCACCTGCGAGGAACCGTTGTACGTAGCAGTGACCGTGTAGTTGCCCGCGGATGCGATCGGCGTCGTGCCCGGTGTTAGCGTCAGCGAGGCCGCGCCACCGCTAATCACCACGGGCGAACCGATGTCCACGCCACCGATGCTAAAGGTCACGGTCGCGGGTCCAGGCTGCACGATCGCGCTCGTCCCCGGCGCGGTCACTGTTGCAGTAATCGTCGCCGTGCTCCCGAAGGCCACGGTCGAAGACCCGCTCATGGCGACGTTCACGGCTGCCTTGTCCAAATGGAGCGTCCCAGCCGCTGATGTCACTACATTCAAGTTCGTGGTGCCTTCGAACGTGGCCGTGATATCTGTGTAGTCAAAGCCACCCGTGTCCAGCGGGCTACTGCCAGAAGTGACGCTGACGCTAGCCACGCCTCCGGCCACGGTCGCAGTCGTGATGACGTTGGCACCGGCCTTGAACGTCACCGTCCCGCCGTTCGGACTGAGCACGCCGGATCCGCTGATGCTCGCGGCAAACGTCGAGGCCGTGCCAATTGTGTGCGAACCGGGATTCGTTAGGGTGACGGTTGGCGTCCCCTTGTTAATCGTGAACGACTGCACCGGAGTCGAATTTCCGGCCGCGTACTTCGTACTGCCGTTATACGTAGCGACGACGTTCGAGTAGCTGCCGGCCGCCAGACCCGCTATCTGGATGATGGCTTCGACATCCGGGCTTGGGCCCGCGATTCCGGTGACCGCCACACCGCTGGCCAGCGTCGTAGCCGAACCGTTAAGCATCGCCGTGAAGGTCACCGTCCCGCTGATCGCCCCCGGGCCGCTGCCCGCCCCCGGGGACACGACGGCGCGGAGCGAACCCGTACCGCCCACCGTGAATGGCGTCGTCCCGGTGATCGTGAGCGTGACAGTCGATGGCGCCTTATCGACGACGAACGATTGATTTCCCGTCGTTGCCGATTGCAATTGGCTGGTCCCGCCGTAGACGGCGGCGATCACGAACGTCCCTGAGTCGGTGAATGCCGTAGAAGCTCCGGTTGGGGCGATGAACGTTGCCGTGCCGTCGGCGGCCACCAGCACCGGTGCGCCCAACGCCACTCCATCCTTGTAGAACTGCACGGTGGCCCCCCCAGCCGGGCCCTGGATGACAAAGGGTGACGTCCCCGTGACCGTCACTGCGAAGTTTCCATCGTTCCCGAGGGTGACGTTGGAGATCGCAGCCAGGCTCGCGCTCGATGGAGCCTTTGTGAGCGTCAGGGTGGCGTTCGCCGAACTGCCGGCTGCCACGTTGCTGTTCGCCCCATCATAGTCGGCATGAATGTCGGTGTAGCTCGCCCCGGTGTCGAATGGGAAGACGCCAGTCGTGTAGTTCGCCAGCGTTGCTGTGCCCCCAACCACGAGCATGGGCGTGCCAATGTTGTTGGTCCCAGCTTTGAACTGAACATAAGCGCCGTCCGGGTTGATTGCCCCCGCCGTCACCGTTGCGCTGAAGGCCACGTTCCCACCGATCGTTTGCGTTGACGGCGTGATCGAAATCGAGACAGCCGGCGTGCGCTTGATGAGCGTCAACGTAACGTTCGGCGACGTATTCGTGGTCAGGTTCGCGTTGCCGCTGTAGACCGCGTGGATGTCTGTATAGACGAAGGCCGTGTCGAGCGGTGCTCCGCTGACGTTTCCGCTCGTCCAATCGAGCGTGGCCACTCCTGAGGCGAGCGTGCGCGGTGTGCCAATGGCGTTCGGGCCGGCCATGAATTGCACTGTGCCACCAGGGTCGGGGTTGAGAACTCCGCTGGCGCCGCCGCCCACTAGCGCGCGCAACTGCACCACGTCGCCTATACGTATCGGGGGCGTGTTAGCAATCGTCGTCACAACTGTGGTGTTTGCCTTATTCACGGTCACCGCTATCGCTGGCGTTGAATCGCCCGCCGCGTACTTGGTGCTCGCGTTGTAATGAACCGTGATGTTGGGGTACGAACCGGCGTCCAGCCCGTTCAGCGGATAAGTCACAGTGCCATTCGGGCTCGTTAATGGAGTGACGTTCACCAGCGGCAGGTTCACGCCGCCGGGCAAGGGCAGCGCACCGTTGAACAGGCTGACCGTGCCTGTCACCAGTCCCGGCACCTTGGCAGGAGCCGCAATGGTGCCAGCCACCGGACTCACGGTAACGTCGATCTTCCCGCTCCCGCCGACCGTCACCGAGGCGTCGAAAGCCGTGATCGCAACGGTCACCGGGGCGGCGTTCACCACTAGCGTTTGCAGCGACGAGGTGGGGCTGTCGTTCAGGTTGCCGCTGGCGAGGAACTTCGCCGTAATGTCGTAACTGCCCGCGTCGCTGATGCAGATCCACGGAGCGGCTGGCACGGGCGGCTGCGAGCACAGCTCTTGGATTGAAATCGAAGTCTGCGCGACGCCGATCGCCGACGGCGGTGCGCTCACAGTGGCAACGGCGATTAATTGCGAACCAGAGGGTGCCGTGTTCCGCCGGAACTCGACCGTCCCACCGCTGGGGAACGCGAACGGAGCGCCCGTAACCGTAGCAGTCAGCACGAGCATGTCCCCAGCCACGATCGGATTCGGCACGAGCCCGGACGCCGACCCTGCCGTCCCCAACACGATGGACGGGTCCACCCGGTCCACTCGTAGCGGCCTGGCTGGCGATGCCGGGCTCGGACTCACGTATGTGGTCCCCCCGTAGGTGGCTGTGAGGTCGTAGTTCCCGGTAGCGCTGGTTCCACCATCGCCGGCGATGAAGCTGAATGTCACCGAGTTTCCCGTCACTGCGGGTGCTGCCGGCGAGGTCACGACCACAACGCCGAGGGCGTTCTTGAGCGTCACGACCCCTCCGTCCAACGTGGCCGGCGAAACCAATGGATCGGGCGTGGAGATTGTCACAGTGGCGGAAACGGTGGTGCCGACGGGCACATTCGTCACTGGAACGCCGCCCGCGGTTAGGACGAGACTGGCGGTGGAACTCGTTCGGACGGCCAAGTTGAACGGCTGAGCGAGGCTAGAAGGATCCGCCGATGGCGCATTCAACCAACTAGTCGCGCCAAACCATTGTTGAGGGTAAACGAGAGCCGACGGATAGCCGAAGTACCGTGCATTGAGCGAGTGGGGCCCTGCGACGGTTGGAGTGTGAGTAAACGAGGCCCTCCCGTCGGCATCGATGTTTGCTTGGGCTACGCTGGCTCCATTGTCGAAGAGTTCAACCACGCCGGCCGCTGGCACCGGCGACACGCTGACTGTGACCTTCACCGGCGTGCCCAAGCCGACCGAGGTGACGCCCACAGGGTTGGCCCCAACTGATTCCACGATTAGAGACGTCGTGGTCGGAGCCTTCACCACGATGCGGCCGAGACTTAAGTCGGGCGGCCCAAGCGGGGTCGCCTGCACGCAGGAGAAGTCGAGGGTGCTTGCGCCACGGACGTAATAAATGCCGGGAAGCGAGGGAGCGTTTATGAGAGGCATCAGGTTGGTTGCGACTCCAGGGAGGGTCGTTCCAACTCCGCCGGAATAGGCGCAGAACGGCCCGATTACCGGCGCACCGTTGACGACGTTTGGCGCGACACCTAAGTACACCTGCCGTATGCAGCCTGCGCAATCGGGAAATCGCGTCAGGTTGGCGGTAATGGCGAGTTGAGTGCCGGGACGAACAACGACGTCATTGGTGTTGTTCCCGGTGACTACGCCTCCGAGTCCGGCAGCCCCGCTAATGGTTAGTGCCTGGACAATCGTGCCGCCGCCGATATCTCGAGGGGGTGCGATGTCGCAGCCGTTGTCAATGATCGTGTCGCTGTTGTCATCCAGGGCGTTGCACACCTCGGGGACCGGCGGTGTAATCGCGAGGTTCACGTTTTAGGA
>JBBQGT010000077.1:0-15278 GCA_038323265.1 Tepidiformales bacterium | reverse complement strand
GCACGGGACGCGAAGACGCCAGCATCAGGCACGCCAGCGGCTGGCGTGACGCCGGTGGGCTAAATTGGCAAGCACCAGGCTTCGCATCGCGGGCGGCACTGCACGGGGGCTCCCGCTCACCGAGCCTCGCGGAGTGCGCCTGCGGCCGACATCTGGAATGGTGCGAGAGGCGATTTTCAACATCCTCGGCGAGCGAGTTGATGGCGCGAACGTGCTGGATGTGTACGCGGGCACAGGAGCGTTGGGGATCGAAGCGTTGAGTCGCGGCGCCGCTCGAGGGATGTTCATCGAAGCAGAACCAGCGGCCTGCCAGGCCATCCTACAGAGCCTCTCGCGGGCCGGTTTTGCCGACCGAGCAGAAGTGCTGCGCGGCCGGCTCCCGGCGGCGTTGTCCGGCATTCAGGCTACCTTCGACCTGATCCTAATGGACCCACCCTATGCTCTGGACACCGCGGAAGAGACGCTCGGGCTGTTGGCGGCGCGGCTGGCCCCGGAAGGTATAGTCGTCTACGAGCACGGAAGTCGCTACAATCCGCCGGAACGCCCGGCAGGCTTGCGCCTGGTAGAGCGGCGTGTCTACGGCGATAGTGCCATCGCGCTCTACGCCGCACAGGAGGATGAATGAGGATCGCTGTCTTTCCGGGTGGCTTTGACCCCGTAACCAATGGGCATCTGGACCTGGTCACGCGCATGACGCATCTGTTTGATCGCGTCATCGTTGCTGTTGTGAAGGGCCGCGAAAAGTCGTCCATGTTCACCTGGGAAGAACGCGTGGCGATGTTTGCCAAAGCGGTCGAAGACCTCCCCCAGGTGGAAGTCGAACAGTTCGACGAAATGACCGTGGAATTCGCGCGCCGAAAGGGAGCCGTAGCGCTCGTGCGCGGGATCCGCGCGGTCAGCGACTTCGAGGCGGAATTCGACATGGCGTTGATGAACCGCAAGATGGCGCCGCACCTCGAATCGGTCTACCTGATGGCGAACCAGGACTTTCTCTACATCAGCGCGAGCCGCATCCGCGAAGTCTCGAAGCTGGGCTATGACGTTGCCGACCTGGTGCCCCCGCACGTGCGGACTGCAATCCGCGAAAAGCTCGGACTCGCAGAGCGAGCACAGTAGCTCGCGGTGGAGATCCTCGACCTCATCGACAGTCTCGAAGAACTAGTCGTTCAGGCGAGGCGGCTGCCCGTCGGCGGCAACCTGGTTATGGATCGCAAGCGCATGCTGGACGTTATCGACCAGATGCGGCTCTCGGTGCCTACGGACTTGAAGCAAGCGCAGCAGGTCCTCGAGACGCGCGACCAGATCCTGACCGAAGCGCACCATGTGGCGGACCAGACGTTGCAGAAAGCGGAATCGGAGCGGGCGCGGCGGATCGATGAAACGTCCGTGGTGCGGGAAGCGCGCGAGCGCAGCCAGGCGATGCTGGTCGATGCTGAAGCACGCGCCCGGACGGCTATCGCCGACGCCGATACCACGGCCGCGGCGCACCTCAGCGAGGCGGCGGAGGCGGCGAGCAAACAGCTGGACGATGCCGACGAGTATGCCCTGGAAGTGTTGCGCCGATTGGAGCACCAGTTACAAGCGTTCCTCGAATCAATTCGAGTGAGTGTTTCAAGCCTCGAAGAGCGGCGCTAACGCGGAGCTTGGCTGCACTTGTTGCAATTAGCCGACGCGCTGGTAGGCACGTAGAAAAATCAGGTATGGTGAAGAGCGAAGAATGTTGATCTGGTGGCGGCCCGACACGTTCCACCCTACATCGTCAGAGGAAGCAGTAACCCATGGCAGAATTCACCGTTATCAAGGAATCGGATGCGCCGCGCCCAAGCCGTCAATCCGGTCGATTGGCCTCGCGGATGCGCGAGTACGAGAAGTACATAGAAGCAGTGCCAACGGGCAAAGTGGGCAAACTTGCACCATCTCGCGGCGAAACACCCCGCGGTGTGGCACTACGAATCAGTCGTGCCGGGAAGCGGATGAACAAGGGCATCAACACCTGGGTGGTGGATGATGTCGTCTACTTCGCGATCGGGTAAGAACCCACCACCCGCGCGAACCACGGACGCACCTTAGGGCCGGCCGACTTTCGTCACCGGCCCTAAGCGTGCACTGGCTGAACTAGGAAACCGTGAACGGCGCCCGCATTCCCTCGTTGGTGTGGCTCACGGTTCGGCCACCGGCCACCTCCACCACGTCGCAGACTAGTTCGTACTCGCCCGGTTGCAGAGAAAGTACCAGGTCCTCCTTTCCACCGATCGGTAGCTGGGCCGTGCGGCCGACCATGTCCATCGAACCGTCGGCGTTCTTGCGCAGGACGATGAGGTCGTGTGTTTCGCCAAGTTCGCCGGAGCCGTGAGCGTGACCGCCGTCCGGGTGGACTGCCTTGAAGGTGACCTCGCCAGCGCTGATTGATGGCGATGACGGCGTGACTTTGAAGTTCGTCAGTTCGACGCGCACTTCGCGCGGCCCGAGCTGGGTTTCGTTCGAGAACCATCCGCGATCGATGCCACTAAAGATGGCGAGGGGGAGCACCAGCACCAGCGCCGCGAGGGCCATTGCGAAGAGTGGCCCGCGATTCGCCGAGACGAAGTTCTGGCGCGGTCCAGCGTAGGCGTTGCCGCTGGCTTCGGCGATGCCGCGCGCTTTGCTTCTCAGACGCAGGCTGTTGGCCATGACGCTGACCGAACTAAAGGCCATCGCTGCTCCGGCGAGAATTGGGTTGAGTAGCCCAGCGGCGGCGATCGGAATGGCGATGACGTTGTAGCCGAATGCCCAGACGAGGTTCTGGCGGATGGTGGTGAGCGTTGCGCGGCTGAGCGTAATTGCCTCCGCGATCTTCGAGACATCGCCACTGAGCAGTGTGATGTCGCCAGCCTCAATCGCGACATCCGTGCCAGTGCTCATGGCGATGCCGATATCCGCCTGGGCGAGGGCGGGGGCGTCGTTCACGCCATCGCCGACCATCGCCACCTGGAGGCCCTCGGACTGCAATTGCTTAACCAGCGACAGCTTGTCCTCGGGCTTCGCGTTCGCCCGGAACTCGGAGATCCCGGCACCCTGGGCAACGCTTACCGCGGAACGTTCGTTATCGCCAGTCATCATGATGACGCGGAGGCCGAGACGCTGGAGGGCAGCGACTGCGCGGCTCGCGTTCTGCTTGACCTCGTCGGCGATCGCCAGCACGCCGGCGACTTCTTGGTCGAAGACTGCGATCACTACGGTGCGCCCCTGGGCCTCCAAATCATCGACCGTTGCGGAAATCTCATCCGGGATGGCGATTCCTGCCTCGGCCAGCATTCGGCGATTGCCGGCCCGTACGAGGCGGCCATCGACAGTGGCCTGGACTCCGCGCGCGGTGAACGCTTCGAAGTTGGACATCCCGGGGAGTTCGATCGCGGCTTCGACTGCGGCGTCAACGACGGCGCGGCTGAGCGGGTGTTCGCTGCCGGACTCGGCGGCGGCGACCAGACGCAGCAGTTCGTTCTTGGAGAAGGCGCCCGACGGGATGACGTCAGTCACTTGAGGGCGACCCTCGGTCAGCGTGCCGGTCTTGTCGAGGATGATGGCATCGAGCGACTTGGCCCGCTGAAGCACTTCGGCGTTCTTGATCAGCACGCCGCGTTCGGCGCCGATGCCCGTGCCCACCATGATCGCCGTGGGCGTGGCGAGCCCGAGGGCGCAGGGGCAGGCGATAACCAGCACGGCCACGGCGTAAACCATCGCATCGATCCACGAGTTGCCCAGCAGTCCCCAGCCAAGGAAGACTCCAGCCGCGAGGAGGATGACAACTGGCACGAAGATCGCGGCTACCTGATCAACGAGCTTCTGAATGGGCGCTTTCGAGCCCTGCGCCTCTTCTACCATTCGGGCCATGCGGTTCAGCGCCGTCTGTTCACCGACAGCCGTTGCTTCGACACGAATGACGCCGTTCTGGTTCACCGTGCCGCCGATGACATGGTCGCCGGCTTTTCGCTCAACGGGGATGGATTCGCCGGTGATCATCGCCTCGTCCACGGTGCTGTGGCCGTCGCGGATGACTCCGTCAACCGCAACGCGTTCGCCCGGCCGGACGACGAAGAGATCGCCGACGGCCAGGGTCTCGACCGGGACTTCCGTTTCGTTGCCGTCGCGCAGCAGGTTCGCGGTCTTGGCGGACATGCCGAGGAGAGCGCGAATTGCGCTGGATGCGGCGCCCTTGGAACGTTCTTCGAAATACTTGCCCATGGTGATGAAAACAAGCACGCCGGAGCTGACATCGAAGAACATGTGGTGGGGCTGATTGGTCAACACAACCCACGCGCTGAAGGCGTAGGCGACGGTGGTGCCGAGGGCGACCAGCACGTCCATGTTTGGGTTGAGGTGACGGAGGCTGGTGTAGCTGCCCTTGTAGAAGCGCCAACCGAGGCCGATCTGCACGGGAGTTGCGAGCACCAGGAGGAGGCGACCCGTGAATAGGTGGTCGCCGAACAACGCGAGGTCCGCAATGTCCATTGCCATGGCGAGGATGACCGTCGGGATCGCCAGGATCGCGCCGAGGACGAGCGCGTAAAGCGTTTTCCGGGCGTGATCTGCGCGTTCGGAGGTGCGGTCCACGGTGGCGTCCGATTCAACGGCGGCGTAGCCGGCTTTGGCCACGGCCGCCGTCAACTGCTCGAGCTGGACGTCTTCGGCCAGGGTCACGCGGGCGGTTTCCGCGGCGAAGTTAACGCTCGCCGTTTCGACGCCCGGGACCTTGCTGAGGGCACGCTCCACCCTTCGCACGCACGAGGCGCACGTCATTCCAGTGATATCAAGCGTCAACGCGTGTTCTTTGATTGCCATGATTGTGCCCTCCTGGGGGTTGCGCGGCGCTACTTCAGCGCCGCGGTGTAGCCTTCTTCCTCGATCGCATCGAGGATCTTTTGGACGTCGAACGAGTCGCCCGTGATGACCGCGGACTTACCTTCGAGGCTGACCTCGGCATCGGAGACGCCTGGTACGTCCTTGACCGCAGTTGTGACGGAGTGGACGCAGTGGTCGCAGGTCATGCCTGTGATTTCGAGTTCAATGGTCTTGCTCATTGGGGTGGTCCTTTCGTGTGGGCGGCGGGAGTCAGGCGTCAGCCGGACCCTGGATTTTGTACAGCCGTAGGAGTTCGCCGACCGCCCGGTCGGTTTCGCCGCCGGTCATCTGCTCCACCACGTGGGTGCGCAGATGGCCTTCGATCACAAGACCGTCGAGGCTGCGAAGAGCGCGTTGGATGGAAAGCGAAAGATCGAGGATGTCCATGCAATAACGGTCATCTTCGAGTTGCTTTTCCAGCGCGTTCACCTGCCCGGCGATGATCTTCATGCGGCGAAGGGAAAGGCGGCGAGTTTCGGGGGTCATGGGCGATCTCCATAGGGTACCCCCCTATCCTATACCAAGTCCGTGGTTACGCAATAGCGGAGTATGGCCTGGATCCCAAAGGGCAAAAGCTAGCGTGGGCCGATCGCTCCAGCGCCATGCAACCGGGAGATTTCCTCCCAGCCGAAACCGAACTCCAGCAACACTTCTTCGGTGTGCTCGCCGAATTCGGGCGCGCGGTGGCGGATGCTGCCGGGGCTGCGCTCCAACTGGACGGCTGGCCCCACCATGCGGCCGGCAGTGCCATCGGGCATTTCGAAGGGCACGACGTAGTTGTTGGCGATGACCTGCGGATCGTCGACCACCTGGCCGTAGTCCTGCACGGGCGCCACCGGCAATCCATGAGCACAGAGGAACTCGACCCAGTCCATCTGGTCGCGTTCGAGGAAGAGCGTGTCCATTTCGGCGATCAGTTCGCTGCGGTTGTTGTGGCGGGCGTGAGCGTCGCAGAACCGTGGGTCGTCCAGCCAGGCCTTGTGTTCAGTCGCTTCGCAAAAGGCGGGCCACCACCTGTCGCTCTGCAACATGCTGACCGTCAGATAGCGCTCGTCGCGGCAGCGGTAGGTATTCCAGGTGGCTTGCATCTGGGAGCGGGGCTGCCGTTCGGGGACGCGGCCAGTGAAAAGTGTGGTGGTTATGTTGTGTGATTGCAGCGCGACCTGGCCGCCGAGCAGCGAAGCATCGACCTGCTGGCCCTCACCCGTGCGGAGGCGATGGAACAGGGCGAGCAGGACTCCCGAAGCGAGGGTAATCGCGCCAACCTGGTCGGCCATGCCGCCGAAAGCAGCTACGGGCGGGACGTCCGGGGTGCCCTGGGAGGCCATGGTGCCGCCGCGAGCCTGCCCGAGGATGTCCATTGCCGCCCACTTGGCGTGAGGGCCCTTCGAACCGTAGCCACTGGCCGAGGCGTAGATGATCCCAGGGTTCCGGGCAGCCATCACGGCGTAGCCAAGGCCGAGCTTCTCCATCACGCCCTGGCGCATGTTTTGGGCGAACACGTCCGCCTTTTCGATCAAGCGAAGCAGCGTTTCGACGCCATCGGGGTGCTTGAGATCGATGACAATTCCACGCTTGTTGCGGTTGTAGCTCTGGAAGTAGGCCTCGCTCAGCCCGCGGCCGGGGTCGGGCGAATCAGGGCCTTCCACCTTTATCACGTCGGCGCCGAAATCGGCGAGCATGGCTGTTGAGTACGTGCCCTGCTGGAAGATCGTGCAATCGATGATTTTCAGGCCGGAGAGCGGCAGGCCGGTGTGCGGTGCATCCGGGAACATAGGCATCTCCGGGCGCGGTCGCGCCACGGGGCGATCATCAGAACCGTGGGGCACGATGTCAACGGGTGCGACCCGGGTTGGGTACGTATGATTGGGCGGATACCAGGGGGTTGGCGTGCGAATCGGTGCTCACGTTTCCAGTGCGGGAGGCCCGCTCAAAGTGTTTGAACGGGCGGCGGCGATTGGCGCCGAGGCCGTGCAGCTCTTTATCTCGGCGCCGCAACAGTGGAAGGCGCCAACGATCGCCGACGACGTCGTGGCGAAGTTCAATGAGGCCCGCGAAGCGGCGGGCGTGCCGATCTTTTTTCACGGCGTCTACCTGATAAACCTGGCGAGCCAGGACACCGCGCTGCTCGACCGATCGGTTGAATCGCTCGTCCAGTACCTGGAGTGGGGCGCGAAATTGGGCGTGGAGGGGACGATCTTCCACGTAGGGAGCCACCTTGGGCGTGGCATGGACGAAGCGTGCGTCACGCAGGTCTCGGTTTTGCTGAAGAAGGTGCTCGAACGCTCCGCGACCAATTCGAAGCTGATCCTCGAATGCAACGCCGGGCAGGGCGGCTGCATCGGCGGCACATTCACCGAGCTCGGGCTGCTTGTGCGCGAGGCGGGCGGCGACGCGCGGCTGTCGATCTGCATCGACACGTGCCACGCCTTCGCCATGGGCTACGACCTCCGCACGGACGCTGGAACGCGTTCGGCGATGGACGAATTCGAGCACGAACTGGGCCTCGAACGGCTGGTAGCCGTGCATGCGAACGACAGCAAGCAACAGCTCGGCGGATTGCGCGACCGCCACGAGAACGTAGGCGACGGGTTCATCGGCCTCGATGGGTTCGCGGCAGTGATGCGCCATCCTGCGTTCGCGAACGTCCCGTTCTTGCTGGAAGTACCGGGCATTTCGGGCAACGGGCCGGACATCGAGAACGTGATGCGGCTAAAGGCGATCCGGGCGGGCGTTGGACTCGCCGGGCCGTCCGCCGGTGGCCCGCTATCCGTGGCTTGATTAGGCTCTAGATAGCGCGCTGGGCGGTCAGCCGCGCATCCCTCCATTGAGAGAAGGTACCGATGACCCTCACCGGCAAGTTGCAAGGCGACCTCTTCGCGGAGTGCGGCGAATGGATCTGGGAACAGCTGCAGGACGAGGGCTACCAGATGGCTGGCGAACTCGTGGACCTCATACTCGAAACCGAACGCGAGCTCGGGATTCAAGCCCGGCCGCTGGACGAAATTGCGCGGACGTTGGACGACGAGTTTCGAATGCGCGGCATCTCGGGCTCGCCGAAGCCGCTAGAACCGGCGTTGATAATGGCCGTGCTCGAATGGGAAGACGACTTCCTCGGGTTCGCCGGCATCAGCCGGGAGGACAGCTAGCCGCGCGCCTGTTTCACAGCTCGGATTGACCGTCGCACCGGCACTGGCGACACTGGCACCACGTCGTTTTCCGGAGGTGGGCCGCGACCAATTAGCCACAAGGCACGCAGGAGAGCTCAACCAGAAGCGCCAGGTCCTTCACGAAGGATGACGAGGCGGGGGCAGTATCGAACATCTCGGCGGATGGCCCCCCGGCAGGTACAGCCGTTAGGCAGCACACAAACCAGCGCGGGTAACCGGCTGACAAAGGTGCACCAGGTATCCGGGACAACGCAGTCCCGTCCTCTCCCTACCAGCACGATTCGCGTTGACGCGCAGCAGCTGGGCGCGTGCTTCCGTCCGTCCTTCTTGAGGACTGAACGAACGGAGCACCTGTTTATGTGTGGAATTGTTGGATATGCGGGCGATCGCCCGGCAGCGCCGATCATCCTTCGCGCGCTGCATGACCTTGAGTACCGCGGATACGACAGCGCGGGAATCGCCGTGTTCGAACGCAGCGGCGCCTCGAACCAGATCTCGGTGACCAAGCGCCAGGGGAAGATCGTCAACCTCGAAGCGGCGCTCGCAGACGGAGAGCCGCTGACGTCCACGACGGGCATCGGGCACACCCGCTGGGCGACCCACGGCAAGCCCTCGGACCAGAACGCCCACCCACACCTCAGTTGCAGCGGTGAGATTTGCGTGATCCACAACGGGATCGTGGAAAACTATGCCGAGCTTCGAAGCGAACTTGAGGGCCGGGGCCACCGCTTCGAAAGCGAGACCGACACGGAGACGATCGCCCACCTGATGGAGGACCACGTCAGGGACGGCGCTAGTCTGCTGGAGGCGTTACGGCTAACCGCGGCCCGGCTCGACGGGTCGCAGGCCATCGTGGCGATGACGCCGACTGATCCCGGCACGATTGTGGCAGCGCGCATTGGAAACGCCGGCGGTGTGGTCATCGGCTTCGGAAGTGGCGAGATGCTGCTGGCGAGCGACCTTGCGGCCGTGCTGCCGGTCACGCAAGATGTCGCGTTTCTCGCGGATGGCCAAATGGTGCGCATGGACGCCAACGGGGCATCGGTTATCGCGCTGGACGGGTCACCTGTCACCCTCGAACGCCGGCGCATTCCCATCGACCCGGTGAGCGCGATGAAGGGCCAATACGCGCATTTCATGCTGAAGGAGATCATGGAACAGCCGGAAGCGCTCTCGGACACGATCCGCAGCCTCGTGACGCTGCATCCGGCGGAGGTGCACCTGAACGACCTTGGGCTGGCCGAGGCGAGACTGAGCGACGTGAGGCGCGTGGTCCTGCTTGGGATGGGCACCAGCCTGCATGCTGCGATGATCGGCAAGCGCTACTTCGAAGAGCTCGCGCAGACGCCGGCCGAGACCGACAACGCCAGCGAGTTTCGTTACCGAAACCCGATTATCGGGCCCGACACGCTGGTCATTTCGGTCAGTCAGTCCGGTGAGACGGTTGATGTGCTGGAGGCGATGGCCGTAGCCAAACGACTCGGCGCGCTGCAGATCACCATCTGCAACACGGAAGGGGCGCAAACCACGAGGGTGGCGGAAGGCACGGTCTACACCCGCGCTGGCCTTGAGCGGGGCGTGGCGAGCACCAAGTGCTTCACCGCCGCCGTTGCGGCGCTCTATGCGCTCGCGCTCAAGCTGGGCGAGGTGCGTGGAGTGCTCAGCGAAGCTGAGGTCTCAGCACGCATCGCTGAGCTGGCGCGTGTGCCTGATGCCGCTGCGCGCGCACTTGGGGACACGGCTACGCACAGGCGGGTTGCGGCACGCTTTGGCTCGGCCCAGCACGTCCTATTTCTGGGTCGAGCCTTGGCGTTCCCCGCGGCGATGGAGGGCGCCCTGAAGATGAAGGAGATCAGCTACATCCACGCCGAAGGCTATGCCGCGGGCGAGATGAAGCACGGCCCGATTGCCCTGATAGACCAGGATTTCCCGACTGTCGCGATAGCGACTAAGCATGCACTCCGTTCGAAGCTCGTTTCGAACATTCAGCAGGTTCAGGCCCGCGGAGGCCCGGTGATTGCGTTGGTAACGGAAGGCGACACTGAGATCACGGAAATGGCCGACGACGCGATAGCGATCCCCGAGGTCTCCGAACTGCTTGAGCCGCTGATCGCTTCGCTGCCGCTCCAGGCGTTGGCCTACTACGTAGCTGTCCGCCGGGGCTGCGATGTGGACCAGCCGCGGAACCTGGCCAAGACGGTCACCGTCGAATGACCGTTCGGCGACAGAAAATGGCGACATCGGGAGCCTAGAATAGCGGGCATGGACCTGCACGTGGTGCGCCGCCGGCTCGAAGCGAACGAAGAACGGCTCAGCCCGTTCGCCTCACGCGCTGCTTCGAGCCGCGGCCGCCGCGTAGCGGAGGGGCCTTCGCCTGTGCGCACGGCGTACCAGCGCGACCGTGACCGGATCCTTCACACCAAAGCGTTTCGGCGACTGAAGCACAAGACGCAGGTGTTTATTTCGCCCTCGCTGGACCACTACGTGACGCGCCTGACGCACACGCTGGAGGTGGCGCAGGTAGCGAGGACAATCACGCGCGCGCTGAACCTAAACGAAGACCTCGCCGAGGCCGCATCGCTCGGGCACGACATTGGGCACGGGCCATTCGGCCACGCCGGCGAAGAAGCGTTGGCCGAATGCCTGCCTGAAGGTTTCCGGCACAACTACCAGTCGGTGCGTGTCCTTGATCGCCTGGAGGGCGGCGGCGAGGGCCTCAACCTCTCGTTCGAAGTGCTGGATGCGATTGAAAAGTCGAGCAAAGCGCGCGAGGACATCTTTGCCGAGGGGTGGGGCGTGCCCGCGACTCTGGAGGGGCAGGTCGTCAAGACGGCGGACGCCATCGCCTACGTGAACCACGACATCATCGACGCAATTCGCGCGGGACTGATCAGCGAGGAAGACTTGCCGGCGAACGCCCGGCGGGTGCTCGGCAGCAGCCACTCCGAGCGCCTGAACACACTGATTTGCGACACCGTAGAGGCCAGCTGGGCGGCAACCGGCGAAAGCCCGGCCGCCAACGGAGAGGCGCCGGTCATCTGCTTTAGCGCCGCAGTTCACGCCGCCGCTAATGAACTACGCGAGTTCATGTTCCAACGCGTGTACCTGTACGACTCGACCAGAGCGGATGCGGAGCGCGGCAAGAAGGTCGTCATCTTCCTCTTTCGCCACTTCGTTGCCCGGCCAGAAGGCATTTCACCGGACTTTTCACTGGCCGATGATCCAATCGAACGGCGGGCCGCCGATTACGTCAGCGGGATGACCGATCGGTACGCAATCCGGCTGGCACGCGAACTTGGATGTGCGGATGCCTACGGATGGGTGACGTAAACGCCGGATAAATGCGGCTTGCCGAATGGACCTCGGATTGTTGCCGGTACACCGGGTGATGGTGATACTCAGCTCAGTTCATGTCAGATCGCTACAGTCCGTACCCCCCGGACGAGCCGGTAATCGGCGCAACCCATCCTTCCGCTCCGCCGCTGCCTCGCTATCCCGCCGAGCCGGGCGCCATAGGCGGCCTCGCGACGTACGTCGATGACCCCGAGGGCGGATGGGACGATGAATACTCCGACGGTTACGAAGACGAGTACGCCGACGGTTACGAGGGTTACGAGCCGTATTATCAGGACACGCCCGCCCGGCAGCCGATGTTCTACGTGTTCATCGGGCTGGCCGCGCTGGTTGGCGGCATCGTCATCTTTCTGCTATTCAGCCTGGTGAGCGGGCGCGGCGGCGGTGACACACCCGTGGGCGGCGCTGTGAAGTTCAACGTCGCGATCCAATCTCCCGTGAAGGACAAACGGATCGAAATCGGCAAGCCGGAAGACATCATCGTGGAAGCGTCTTCGACCGAACCGATTGTCCGCTTCGACCTCTACATCGAAGACAAGCTGGCCGACACGGCGAATATCAGCGAGACCTCGACAGACAACAAATACCGCGCGAACCTCAAGGCCTCCTTCGAGCGCAAGGGCGAGTACAGCCTCTTCGTAAAAGTGACCTCGGCATCGGGCGCAACCAAGCAGTCGGATAAGCTGCGCGTGATCGCCATCGAACCTGTAGGCGCCCTCCCCGCGACGATCAACGGCAAGGTTGTCGCGACAGTCAATCTGCGTACTGGCCCGGGTGAGAACTTCGAACAGGTTGGCACCCTGACCGAAGGCAAGATCGTAAAAATCATTGGGCGCACCACGAACAACGAGTGGCTGCTAGTGGACATGGATGGCGGGCGATGGGTGAGGGCGAGCGCAATCGACCCCCAGGATTCGCTCGCCCTCGTGCCGATCCGGCAGGTCACGCCCACTCCGCAGCCAGCAACGAATACGCCGCTGCCCGCTCCTTCTGCATCGCCGAGCCCAACCGCTTCGCCGACTCAACCTGCAAGCGGCCCGGACTTTGCGCCCACAGGCGCGGTCGCGATCGAAGGCGGCTCGAAGCTGCGCGTCACGGTTATCAACCGGGCGGCAACCGGCTATACGGGCGCGGTGGTCATCGCCGTCAGCGGGGTTGGCCCGGGTACGCTTACGCAGGCTTTTAACATGGTTCTGCCCGCGAGCGGCAGCGCCGTTGCTGATTTCGAGCTGAACCCACCGCTTACAGTCGGCAGGACAGCGGTCGTGAAGGTCGACCCGGACAATGCCGTGAAGGAGACGAACGAGGACAACAACTCGGCGACTTTCACCATTGCGCCGACGGTCGAAGCACCCAATCTGACCATCGCGAAGGTGGACACCACGGGGAACATCGTTGTGACGATTACCAACGTGGGCGGGCCATTGGCGGCCTCGAACGTCACCGTGAAGGTCACGGTGGGCGGTAACGGATCGGAGCAGACGAAAAACCTCGAGCTTGCCAAGGGCCAGTCAGCGGACTTCACGGTTTCCAAACCAGGGACAGGGCCGGGCAAGGTAGAAGTCATCCTCGGCGGCCAGGTTGTGAAGTCGCAGGAGATCACGGTCCCCTAGCCGCCCGACGTAACGGCGGCCTCTTCGTTCAGAACTGGCGATTGGTGGCGCAAATCGACACCTCCTGTCGCTTTAGGGCCCTACCATTCGGCCCGTGGACGCCGTCGAAGAGATCAAGAGCAAGCTAGACCTCGTCGAGTACATCGGTCGCGTCACCACGCTGCACAAATCAGGGCGCAGCTTCAAGGGGCTCTGTCCCTTCCACACAGAGCGCACGCCCAGTTTTCATGTCTTCCCGGACCGGGCGACGTGGCGGTGCTTCGGCACCTGCGGCGAAGGCGGCGACCTTTTCACGTTCGTTCAGAAGCGCGACAACCTGGACTTCCGAGACACGCTTCGGGTTTTGGCGGCCGAGGCCGGAGTGCAGGTGTCTTCGGAAGGTGCGGAGAAGCGAAGCCACCGCGAAAAACTGATGGCCGCGGTATCGGCGGCCGTGGACTTTTACCAACGCGCGCTTCAAGAGCCCTCTGCTGCCGAGGCGCGCGACTACCTGGCAGACAAGCGCGGCCTGACGCAGGCGACGATCGACGCGTTTCGCATCGGCTGGGCACCTGACGAGTGGCGCAACCTGCGCGGTTATCTCTCGGGCAGAGGCTACAGCGAGAAGGACCTGCTCGACGCTGGGCTGTTGGTCGAGCCAGACAACGGCCGTGAACCGTACGACCGCTTCCGGGGACGAATCATCATTCCCATTGCCGACGAACGCGGGCAGTACGTTGGCATGGGCGGTCGCGGCCTGAACGGGGAAGAGCCGAAGTACCTCAACTCGCCGCAGACCGATGCCTTCGATAAAGGGCGGACGCTTTTCGGCCTGCACCTGGCCACCGAAGGCATTCGCAGCTCGGGCACGGTGGTTGTGGTTGAGGGCTATATGGACGTGATGGGCCCGTGGCAGGCGGGCTTCCAGAACGTGGTGGCGACGATGGGCACCTCGCTGACCGAGAGCCATGCTGGCATTCTCAAGCGGTACGCAAAGCGCATTGTCCTGGCGATGGACCCGGACTCCGCGGGCATGGCCGCAGCGGAGCGCGCTGGTGCGCTCTTCCTCTCGCTCGATTCCCCGGAGGCCATGGCTCGTTCGGCCCGCTCGGCGGACGCGTTGACGGCCTCAACGAACCTCGAGCTGCGAGTGGCGCCGTTACCGGCGGGCAAGGACCCTGACGAAATCGCGCGCGAGGACCCTGAAGGCTGGCGCGAAGCGATCGACGGAGCGGCTCCGTACGCGGCCTTCCTGCTCAGCAGGCTGATGGGCCCCGCCACCCCCGATTCCCCAAGCGAAGCACGGCAGATGGTGGACCGGCTGAGGCCAGTGCTGCTGGCGGTGCGCGACCCCATCGAACGGGCCATGTACGTGCAACGCGTCGCCCGCCATCTGGGGGTGGGCGAGGAATCGGTGCTCGAACGGATTCGCCAGGGTATGCCCGGCCGCGCACGGCCAACGGCTCAGCCGCGAGAGGCGTCATCGCCGGAGGACACGCTACTCGCCGTGCTGCTGCGCTACCCGCACCTTCGCCCTCCATTCCGGCACCACCCGAAGAGCCTCTTTGGGAGCGCGGTTGGGCGCGAAATCTTCGAACGCTGGCTCCAGGACGAAGACTTTTTCCTGGAAGTGTCGGACGACCCGGTGGCGGCACGAGCACGCCAGCTGCACGGACGCCGTTTGCCGCCGCTTTCCCACGAAGATGCGCTTCAGGTTGCGCAGGAGACAGTCCAACAGATCTCGAAGGACCGAATGATGCAACACCAGGCGGCGCTTACCGAAGAGCTTGCCGACGCCGAGAAGCAGCTGGGGGCAAACGAGGTGGCCCGCATCGCCGAATCTGTTTGGCGCGGGCAGATGCCCCAGGACGAGCGTCGGCCGCTGGCCGAGGGCATCATGGAGGATTGGCAGCTCGGCCTCAGCATCCACCGCCGCGAGACACCCGAAGGGGTGTGAGAGAGGTCACAAACCAAGACATTTCGTCAACGAAGCCACATCAACCTACTTGACACCGCTTGTCCACCCGGCGTACTAATTTGGTGCCAGTTGGGAAACGGCTGGAAATAGCGGGAGGTGCCTAGTGCTTCGGACCATTCAGTGGTAATCGGAGAGCTTAGGCTCTGAGAGGGTGGACCTTTTGGTCCGCCCTCTTTCTGTATCTGCCGCTCTCAAACCGTCCACCATGCGGTACGCTTTTCGTCTCAGCCCCGCCATGCGAGCACGAACGGGTGACTGGGCGCAGATTAGCAGCGGAGACGTATCGCAATGCCAGAACGCGAGCCC
>JBBQGT010000076.1:0-15286 GCA_038323265.1 Tepidiformales bacterium | reverse complement strand
CCTTCCTCGCCCTCTTCGAACACGGTGTAGAGGACCCCGCCCAGCCGGCTCGCGTGATGGCGACGCTGCCGCACGACCTCTGGGTGGCGCTGGACCACGGGACGGTCATCGGCGGCGTACTGTGCAGCGAGTTACGGGCCCACGGAAAGCTGCTCGGGGGCGTTGAGAACCTGGTGGTGGCGCCAACGCATACTGGCCGCGGCATTGGCCGAAAGCTGGTAGCGATGGCCGAGCAGCACTACCGCCAACGCGGCCTACAGGGAATGCAACTCACCGTGCGCGCTGATAACGCGCCCGCCCGCACGCTCTACGATTCGCTGGGCTACCAGATTGTGGAGCGCCGCGTACGGCTCTGGAAGGAGTTTACGAAAGAGATGGCTGGACCAGACCTTGATGGGAACAAGCAAGTAGTGATCCGCTGGACAGACGATGTGTGGAACAGCGGCAAACTGGAGCAGGTGGCCGAACTGGTGAGCGACCGTTGCATCCGCCACGACCCGGGGAAGCCCGCACGACGGATGAGCATCAGCGAAAATGTGGAGCGCATCTCGGCGTTTCGCAAACAGGTGCCGGATCTGCGCTTTATGAACGATGACCTGATCGCCGAGGGCGATCGTGTGGTGGCGCGCTTCACGATGACTGGCACGGATCCCGAGAAGGCCGAAAAGTTCGCCTTCAGCGCGATCGAAATTTTCCGCGTTCAGGCGGGCCGGATCGTGGAGACGTGGTCTAGCGAGACATCGCCCGGCCCGTGGCAGGATTCGCCGCGTCGCTAGTTGGCCGCGCTACGCGGTAACCGCCAGCACAGACACCAGGCCGAAGAAGCCGGACGAGTTCTCGGCGTGCGAGAGCACATGGCAGTGGAAGGCCCAAAGCCCAACCTCAGTCGCTTCTACGATGCAGTCGTGGCGGTTGCCGGGCGGCACGTCGATGGTGTCGCACTTGTACGGCGTGATTGGGTTTCCGTCGTGCGCGAAGACCTCCATGGTCATGCCGTGGAGATGCATGGGGTGGTACATCATGCCCTCGTTCATCCAGCGGATGAGCACCCTTTCGCCCTTCTTAGCGACGATTGCGTCTGTCGCGGGAAAGCTCTTGCCGTTCCATGTGAAGCCGAGCAGAGAGTCGTTCATGATGAGGATGTACTCACGGTCGTATTTGGGATAGCTCGCCGCATTTTTGGGGTCGATAACGAAGGCGCCGAGTAGCCCGCGGTTCACCTGATCGGCCGAGTTGTGGTGCGAGTGGTACATGTGCGAGCCGGAGTTGCGGAGCGTGAATTCGTAGGTGAACGTCTCGCCGGGTTTAATCGGCTCCTGCGTGAGGTAGGGCACGCCGTCCTGGTTGTTGGGCACGAAGATCCCGTGCCAGTGGATACTGGTGCTCTCGGTAAGGTTGTTCTTCAGGATGATCCGCACAGTTTCGCCTTCGGTGGCGCGCAGCGTGGGCCCCGGGATCATGCCATTGAATCCGCGAGCTTTTTCAACCTGGCCGGGCGCCACCTCCCAATCAACCTCATCCGCCGTGAGATCGAAGATCTTCACGCCGTTCTCAATCCTCGGGGCGAGCGGGGTCATACCCTTGCCCTTGGTTATGGGCGTCTGCTGATTCTTGAGGAAGTCCTCGACGCCCTTTTTGTGGTCGGCATCGATCTTGGCGTGCGCATCGGTCTGTGAAATGGGGGTAGTCACGCCGCCATCGGGCGTGGCGCCGGGCTTTACTGAGTTTGCGGGGACGCCGGCCGGAGTCACGGCCTTGCCGCCGGTCGGGTCGTCGTAGCATGCGCCGACGAGCAGACCCCCTGCTATGGGCAGGGTGGCACCAACTACGCCAGCGCGTTTAAGGAAGCCGCGGCGTCCCATTCGTCCATCCATTAACGATTCGTCCATGCAATTCCTCCGAGGCTGTTCCTTTCATGTTGCGACCGCAGCAGTGGAGGATGAACGTCCGATCGGTAACCGGCCGGAGGGTCGCGCGGCCGTTTTTGTGACAGATTTCACGAAAACCGCGTTCGACCCGCGGCCTCGGAGGGACCATTCGGCCCTTCGACCGAGGCCACCCGTCCCGTGCCCGCGAACGGAGAAAGCGTGACAATGTAAATATTCCGGGGCGCGACGCCCCGAAGGAGTGCTCCATGACACAGCCCACCGGCACCATTCTCGTCCCACTCGACGGGTCCGCCCTGGCCGAAAAAGCGTTACCGGTTGCCGCCTGGCTTGCGAAGGCGACTGGCGCCGCCGTGCGTTTCGTCCACGTGATTGATGATGATCGGATGGCCGACACGCCACAGGAGATTGCGCTCGCGAAGGACCGCTTCACGAACTACACAAAGGGTCTTGCTGAACGCGCTGGATTGACTGCGTTTGCAAGCGAGGTCCTGGCAGGCGACGCCTCCGACCACTTGCTGGAGGCCGCTGATAGTGCACGCTTTGTGGTGATCGCCACGCACGGCCGGGGCGGCTTCCGCGCGGCCCTGGTTGGAAGCGTGGCGGACAAAGTGGTGCGCGGGGCCACGGTGCCCGTGTTCCTGGTTCCCGGCGAGTCTTCCACGGGAGCGCCAGAGAAGGGCAAGCCGTTTGTCGTGGGGCTCGATGGTTCGTCACAAGCCGAATTCAGCCTGCCCCTGGCGCGAGAGCTCGCCGCCGCGACGGGCGCGCCGCTGACGCTGGTGCGGGCGTTTACGCTGCCGCCGCCCGTTGGCATCGAATTTTCGACCTACTCCCCGGATCTCATCACGTCTCTCCAGGATGCGGCCACGGAGTATATGAAAGGCGTGGTGAAGCCGGGCGAATCTGAACGGCTGGTGCAAAGCGACGCGGCAACCGCCATCGTTGAAGCCGCGAAGGAGCTGGACGCTGGCCTGGTGGTGCTCACCTCCGGTGGCAAAGGGCTGGCGAAACGCTTGGCCTTTGGAAGTGTTACCGACCGGGTAATGCACTCCATTGACCGCACCTTGCTGGTTGTGCCGGCGCGCGGCAGCTGAGCACGCCGGCGGGCCAGCCACGGTGCGCGGATGCCCTTGCGCGGGCATGTTGCAACCGGCTACGATTGTTGACAGACTTACTCGACTTTAGGGAGGACAGTCCGCCAACATGGCGAAAGCCGTCTCGCGGAACGTCAGCACAACCAGCCATGCGCGTATCTACCCGCAGCGACTACGGGCTTAGAGCACTGATCGAACTTGCCGGAGACTACGGACGAGGGCCGCTGCAGTCTTCGGAGATCGCACTGCGCCGCCACATTCCTGAGCAGTACCTGGACCAGTTGCTCACGAGCTTGCGCAAGGCGGGCTTTATCCGCTCCGTGCGCGGCCCTTCCGGCGGCCACGAACTGGTGCGCGACCCACAGACGATCTCGGTGCGCGACGTGATCGAAGCACTGGAAGGCAGCCTTGCCCCGGTAGCCTGGCTAGACGAACCGCCGGAACTGACAGACCACCCGCATCAGTGCGGACAACGCGAAATCTGGGAGCGCATCCGCCAGGCGAACGGCGAAATCCTCGCTTCATACAGCGTGGCAGACCTGCTGGAGCGCGAGCCTCAAGCGACGACGGGACGTTACGTAATATGACTGTCGCGAGCGGACAGCCGCAAGTCGTCGATTCCGTGCTCGGCCTCATTGGGGCAACTCCGCTTGTGAAGCTGCACCGCGTGATCCCGCAGAGCGCGGCAACCGTCCTCGGCAAGATGGAGAATCTCAACCCCGGCGGCAGCGTCAAAGACCGCATCGCCCTGCAGATGATTGAAGACGCTGAGCGATCTGGTGCGTTGACGCCCGGCGCAACGATCGTCGAGCCGACTTCCGGCAACACCGGCATCGGGCTGGCGTTGGTCGCAGCGGTCAAGGGATACCGGTTAGTGCTCACCATGCCGGAAGACATGTCGCTCGAGCGCCGCAGGCTGCTAGAGCGGTACGGCGCGGAGTTGATCCTTACTCCCGCGATCGAGGGGATGACGGGGGCGGTGTTCGCCGCCAACCAGATGGTGAAGGAGCACCCCACGTATTTCATGCCTCAGCAGTTCGAAAATCCTTCCAACCCGGAGGTGCATTACCGCACAACCGGGCGGGAGATCCTCGACGCGGTTGGCGGCCGCGTTGATGCCTTCGTCGCGGGCGTGGGCACCGGGGGCACGATCACCGGGGTCGGGCACCTGCTGCGCGAGACGTTTGGACAGGACGTACTGATCGTGGCGGTAGAGCCAGCACGCTCGCCGGTCCTGAGTGGCGGGCGAGCTGGCATGCACGGCATCCAGGGCATCGGGGCCAGCTTCGTGCCGGGCGTTTTGGACCGGGACGTTTACACTGAGATCATTCGCGTGGAGGACAAAGACGCCACGCAGATGAGCCGCCGGTTGGCGCACGAAGAGGGCATCCTTGCCGGCATTTCGGCTGGCGCCAACGTCTTTGCTTCCCGCAAAATTGCCGAGCGCCTCGGGGAGGGGAAGACAGTCGTGACGATCATCTGTGACACCGGAGAACGGTATCTCAGTGTCAACATGTAGCTAACCGCTCAGACGGCGGTGCTCACGCAAAGTGAACGCCGAGTTTCGCAACACCACTCCACCAAACGCTCATGTCTCGGTGGTTCACCCGGAGGTTTCCAGTGTCCGTCAACGTCTATATCCCAACCCCTTTCCGCCACCTTGTCGGCAACCGTTCGAACGTGAAAGCGAACGGCGAGAACATTCGCGACGTGCTCAGCGACCTCGATACGCAGTTCCCTGGCTTCGGCGCGCAGATGCTCGACGCCAGTGGCCAGCGTGCCCGGCACATCAACATTTACGTGAACCAGGTGGAGATCGAAAACCTCGAAGGCGAGCTAACGAGCGTCAAGAATGGTGACGAAGTGGCTGTCATTCCGGCTCTTGCGGGGGGCGCGAACACGCAGCTCACCGCCGAGATGGTGGAGCGCTACAGCCGGCACCTGATCATGCCGCAGGTCGGTTCGGCCGGGCAGCGCAAGATCATCGAAGCGAGCGTGCTGATCATCGGCGCGGGCGGGCTTGGCTCGCCGGTGGCCCTCTACCTCGCACTGGCGGGGATTGGGAAGATCGGGATCGTCGATTTCGACGTGGTGGACCTTTCGAATTTGCAGCGCCAGATCCTGCACCAAACGGATGACATCGGTAAGCCCAAGGTGCAGTCCGCGCGGGAGACCATCGAAGCTCACAACCCGAACGTCAACGTGGTCACCCACGAAGAGCCGATCACCAGCGAGAACGCCTTCGAGATCATCTCGCAGTACGACATGGTGGTGAACGGCGCGGACAACTTCGCCGCGCGCTACCTGGTGAACGACGCTTGCTACCTGTTGAAGAAGCCGCTGATCGATGGCTCAATTCTGATGTTCGACGGTCAGGCGACGACCTACCTGCCCGGGAAGGGCTGCTACCGCTGCCTTTATCCCGCGCCGCCCCCTCCTGGCATGGTACCGAGCTGCGCGGAAGCCGGTGTGCTGGGTGCGATGTGCGCCACCATCGGCAGCATCCAGGCCACCGAGGTGCTGAAGCTGGTGCTTGGCGTCGGCGAGCCGCTGGTCAACCGCCTGCTGCTCTACGACGCCCTCGCGCTCGAGTTCCGCACCGTGAAAATTCGCCGCGACCCGGAATGCCCGCTCTGCGGCGACAACCCGACGGTCACGGAACTCATCGACTACGACGTGTTCTGCGGCGCTCCGCCACATCCCGTCACCGCCTAGTCTGCATTGGGCGCTGGACAAACGTCCAGCGTCCATTTTCAAGCATCACACCCGAAGAACCCAAGGAAGCTCGTTTATGACCGCAGTCACAGCACCAACCGTCGATGTCCGCGTAACCGCCGTGCTCCAAAAGCACACCGGCGGGGAGAAGACAATCCAGGCTCACGGCTCGACCGTGCTGGACCTTTTGAATGACATCGAAGGCCGGTTCCCAGGATTTAAAAGCCAGATGTTCGGCGCCGATGGCAAGCTCCATCGCTTCGTCAACGTCTACCTGAACGACGAAGATATCCGCTACACCGGCGGGCCGGAAACGGCCGTGAAGACGGGCGACGTGGTCGACATTCTGCCCGCATTAGCTGGCGGGTAGGCGTTGGAAGCAGTTTTGGACGGTGCCCGATGACACTTTACGGCAGCATCCTTGACCTGATCGGCAATACGCCATTGGTGGAGCTTAAGACGCTGGCGCCCCGGCCGGATGTGCATATCTACGCGAAGCTAGAAGGCCAAAACCCGACCGGCTCCGTGAAGGACCGCATCGCCAAGTTCATGATCGAAGCGGGCGAGAAGCGCGGCGAACTGAAGCCCGGCGACACGATCCTGGAGCCGACCTCTGGGAACACGGGCATCGGGCTGGCGATGATCGGGCGGGTGAAGGGCTACAACGTCGTCTGTGTGATGCCGGAAAACGTGAGCGAGGAGCGGACGCAGCTCCTCAAGGCGTTCGGCGCGGAAATCATCTACACACCCGGGGACCTCGGTTCGAACGGTTCCATCGCACGGGCGAAAGAGATCGTGGCGGAGAACCCCGGCAAGTACTTTTTCCCCTACCAGTATGGCAACGAAGCGAACCCGCGCGCGCACTTCGAAACGACCGGCCCCGAGATCCTGCGCGACCTGCCGCAGATAACGGTATTCGTAGCCGGGCTGGGCACGGGCGGGACGCTCACGGGCACCGGCCACTATCTGAAGAAGTTCAAACCGGGCGTGAAGATCATCGCCGCCGCACCGCATCCCGGCGACGCCGTGCAGGGCCTGCGCGCGCTCGAGGATGGCTTCATCCCCCCGATCCTCGATGAAACGGTTTTGGACGGCAAGATCGTGGTGGATAGCCAGTCCAGCTTCGCGATGTCGAAAGCGCTGACAACGAAGGAGGGCCTTTTCGTGGGCGTCAGCTGCGGTTCGGTGGTTAAAGCGGCGATCAAGGTCGCCGAACGGCTGGAGGGCGAGCAGCACATCGTCTGCCTGCTGGCAGATGGCGGCTGGAAGTATCTCTCTTCCAATCTCTGGACCACCGAGTGGGAAGACCAGCCCGACGATGTGGATAGCAAGATCTGGTGGTAAGCGGGCGAAGGGACGCACGGCGTTGAGGCTTGCGTCGCAACACCGCGACGCGCTCTGCTGAACGTATGTGCGGCCGATTCACGATGACCGACGAGTCGCTCGAGCCGCTGGCGCACGACCTTGGCGTGCCAGTGGAATCGCTGCCGCACACTCGCGCGCGCTTCAACATCGCGCCCACCGACGAGCACTTCATCGTGCGGATGAAGTCCGAGCAGGCGGAGCTACAAGATGCGCGCTGGGGGCTTGTGAACTTCTGGGCAAAAGACAACAAGCGCGCAGCCCAACAGATCAACGCCCGCGCCGAGACGCTGACCACTAAGAGCGCATTCCGCGAGGCGTTCCAATCGCGCCGTTGCATTGTCCCGGCGGATGGTTTCTACGAGTGGACCGGGCCGAAGCAGAATCGCCAACCGCTGTGGTTCCACCGGCCAGAGGGTGGACTCGTCTACTTCGCCGGGCTGTACGAATCCTGGCGGCCACAGCCAGGTGAATGGCAGCTGACTTTCACGATCGTCACCACCGAAGCGAACGAGCTGCTCTCCAAGTACCACGACCGCATGCCCGTCATCCTCTCGGCGGACGCCGCAGAAGAGTGGATGGACCCAAAGAATAGCGACACAGAACAGCTCCAACGTCTGCTCGCGCCGGCAGCGGAAGGCGTGCTGGTCGCGAGGCCGGTTTCAAAGAAGGTGAACAACGTGCGCTACGACTCGCCTGACGCCATTGAGGAGGAGACAAGGCTGCCGGGCTGGGATCGCAACGACCTTTTTGTCCGTCCATAACCAGCTGTTACGCGTCTGCAAGCGCTATTTGGGTGTTCGCGACCGGCGCGAAACGGGAACTTCCCTATGGTGCGGAGACGGAGAGTAACCAAGATGACTTTGCGAGCCGCGACGCTCAACCAAACGATTGCCCCGCCAGTGCCGCTCGAGCCGGAAGGCACTTTCGAGGCGTTTTATGACGCGACCAGCGCGCAGGCTTACGGACTGGCCTACTTCATTACGGAAGACGTGCCGAGCGCGGAAGCAGCTTGCCAAGCGGCCTACATGGACCACTGGCGAACCGAGGCGCCGACCGCGCGGGAGACGTTCGCTGAGAGGCAGTCTCGTTTGATGGGGGCCGTCCGCAGGGAGTCCGTGACGGTTCGTCCGTTGACTGGCTCGCCCCAGGGTCCCATGCAAGCGGCCTTATTCTCTGACTCGCAGGAGACCAGGGCGATCCGGACGGCGTACCAGGGACTAGCGGAAGAAGAGAGGCGAGCAGTCACGCTGGTCTACTTCGGTGGAATGAATGTGGCGCAAGCGGCCGCGACAATGACCCAGCCGGTCGCCGACCTTCGCGCCTGCCTGCGAAACGCGTTGCTCACGCTTTCGACGCGGCTCGCTCTGTAGTTCGGTCCCAACTAAGCGTCCGGCCGTGCGCCCCCGCGCTCCATCGCAGACTATCTCGGCCCACCAGAAAAGCCGCCTGAAAACAGGCGGCTTTTTTGGAGAGAGGTGCGCCGGGAAGCGGGCTACCGCTTCTGGCGCTGCAGGAATCCGGCGAAGGCCAGTGCTGCAAGAATGAGGACGCTGCCGCCCAAGAAGACAGGAGCCGAGGAGCTGCTGCCGCCCGATGGGCCACTTCCGGTGTTCGGCACTGAGGGCGCCGGCCGCGTGGCGGTAGCCGGTGCGGCCGTGCCAGCCGGCGTGGGAGTCGATGGGCCCACCGTTGCAGTGGGCGGTGGGGGGGTTGCAGGTGCGGTCGGCGTCGCGGCAGCCTGCGTGCCAACATCAATGCCGGTGATCATGGCGCAGTCTGGACGGATGTCCGGCCGCTCCCAGAAGACGGCAACGACCGAAGTACCAAGACCCTGGACGACGAAACAGCCGTTGGCCTGCGGCCCGTTGGTGGTGATTTCGTTGCTGCTCCCGCCACTGAAAGCGGTTGAGGAGATACAAACGAAGGTTGCCTTGTTACCGGCGCCGACATCAACGAAGGCAGTGCCGATGGAGGGTTCAGGCGTCGCGTGGAATGGCGCGGCGGTACAACCCGCACTGGCTGCCTCGGCGGTGCCGGAGCCCGGAACGAGTCCGGCGGCGCCAACAAAGAGCGCGACCCCACCGATCGCCGCAGAGGCAAGAAGCCGTCTGCCCTTGACCGAAATGGTGTGATGCAAATGTGTGTCCTTTGATTGCTGCGCGAAGCAGTCCGAGGCGGCGCCCCACCTTGACTTCGCTGTTTGCTGACGGTGAGGGCGGACCCTCCCGGTTAGACTGGCGGAAACGAGTGCTACCGTCGGAGGGCAGTCCCGTCACCTGTGCGCGTAGCCGGCAGGAAAGACCTGCCTTAACTACTTTACCTCTACGACCATGCCATTGCTTCCGATCACTGTCACCTTCCTTAAGTTCGGAGGAATTGAGTCTGGAGGCCCTTCCCTGCAACGGCTCTGTGATAGCCGCAGCCGGGCCTGCTTCGTTTTTGCAACCGCCCCCATGCGCACCGACGGCTCGGTGAACTGCTTGCCAGGGAACCCCCCTTTGCCTGGAGCCAAGCGCAGCTTCGGTGCCACGCGACGCAAAAGCGCCAAGGATGACTTCCGTTGCCATACGAGAGCAGCGGTGACTGGATAGGGTACCTTGGCCGTGCAAATCGTGTTTTCACGCCCCAGAGGGACCGGTGGGTCACAATGCTAACTCGGCTAACTCGGCGGCTGCAATGGCGCTGTTACGCGAACGCCCCTTCAAGCTCCGATCTTGCAACGGCGAGTGTCGGTCTTCGCTGATCAGCACCCCCACCCCTGAACGTAAGTCATGTTCAGTCAGACCAGCGCTTTGTGGCGTCGGAGGCCGATCTGCGTTGACGAACGGATGCGCCTATCCGTGACTCTGATCAGTAAATACGAAGGAAGACCGCTCACGTGCGAAAATTTCCACGGATAGCCGCGCTCGCTGCTCTAGCAGTGACCGCCGGCGCTTTCGGGACGGCTACGATCGGTGGGGCATCGTCCCACCGCGAGGCGCCGTACATCTCGACCGACCCCACAGCGGACGCTACGGACCTGTACGCGTTCACCAGCCCGGACGCACCAGACACGGTGACGTTCATCGCCAACTACATTCCCCTTGAAAACCCGGGCGCAGGCCCGAACTACTACAAACTTGGCGATGATGTCCTCTACGAGATCAACATCGACAACAACGGCGATGGCATTGAAGACATCACCTATCAGTTCCGCTTCCGCAGCGACCTGAATCCGGCGAACGCCTTCAACGAAAACACCTTCCTCTACAATACGGGTCCCGTGGCCTCGCTCACGGATCCAAACCTTAACCAGCGCCAGTTCTATTCGGTTTCGAAGATGACGGGCGAAGGCGGAGCGGTTCGCAATGGCACGATCGTCGCTGACAACCTCCAGGTTGCCCCGTACAACGTCGGTCCCAAGTCCTTTCCCAGCTACGCAACGGTGGCGGGCCAGGCAGTCTTCAACCTGCCCGGCGGCGGCAAAGTATTTGTCGGCCCGCGTGATGACCCGTTCTTCATCAACGTCGGCGGGGTATTTGACCTTCTGAACCTCAGTACGCCCAAAGACGGCCTGAAGGGTGCGAACGTCCATTCGATCGCCCTGCAGTTGCCGAAGGCGATGGTCACTTCGACCGGGACCAACCCAACGGTTGCAACGGACAACGCTTCGATCATCGGCGTCCGCACGACGTCCTACCGCCAGGGCGTCCGTGTCCTGCGTAACCTTGGCGACAAGGGCGACACGAACAAGGAAGGCGTCATCAACCGCGGCCCCTGGGTGCAGATGTCGCGTCTCGACCTTCCGCTGATCAACGAACTGATCATCCCGTTGAAGGACAAGGACCGGTTCAACGGCTCCAAGCCGAAGAACGATGGCCAGTTCCTCTCCTACGTGGATGGCACAGCGCCCGGTTCGATCCCTGGACCAGACCCGGCTGGCGCAGCTCCGCATCTCGGTGCGTTGCTCATGACCGTCCTTGGCTTCGACGCTCCCGCGGCGCCGCGTACGGACCTTGTGAATGCGCTCCTCAAGGGCGTTCCCGGTCTGAACCTGCGCTCGGACGTGGTTGCCTCATCGCAACTGCGGTTGAACCTCGCGGTGCCAGTGACGGCCAGCCCCAACCGGCTCGGTGCGCTCGCTGCCGACGCTCAGGGGTTCCCGAACGGACGGCGGTTGACGGACGACGTTGTTGATATCGAACTCCAGGTGGTCGGCGGCGCCCTGCTTACGCCGCCGCGCGCTGGAACGGCCGCCCTAACCGACGGCGTCAACGCCAATGACGTGCCCTTCATGAGCACCTTCCCCTACGTCGCGTTGCCCCACGTCTACACGGAATAGGTGTAAGCGCGACTGATTGACGAGCGGTCTCCTCGCCTGGGCGCCGGCCAAAGCGGCGCCCAGGCACAAACACCACGATTCCCGGGGGAACAGGATGAACGACTTTTTACGGCGGCATTGGAAGTTGCTGGGCGGTAGCCTCTCAGTCGTCGTAGCGGCGGCCATCCTGCTCCCTGGAATCCTTCACAGCTACGGTCCATGGGCGGCTGAAGGTAGGAACGGCCAGTTGACTGCGAAGGAATTCGCGGCCAAGGATGCAAACACACGGTCGACCGAAGCGATCGCGGGACTCGAACGGCGCATCGAACAGCAGCCCACGAACCTCAAGTCCCGGCTCGAATTGGCGAGCGCCTACCTGCAACGCGCGCGAGAGACCGGCGACCCGGCGCTTTACAGCCTGGCAGACCGCACGCTGGCGAGCGCACTGAAGATTGACCCAACGAGCGCAGACGTGATCGCCATGCAAGGGACCGTTGCGTTGGCGCGCCACGATTTCGCCCTGGCCCTCAAGCTTGGCCGGCAGGCGCTGGCTACCGATGACGAACGCGCACGTTTTTACGGAGTGGTTGCGGACGCCCAGATTGAGCTTGGAGACTACGACGGCGCGCTGGAATCACTGCAGCAGATGGTGAATCGCAAGCCAGACTTCGCCTCGTTCTCCCGCGTGGCCTACGCGCGCGAACTGTACGGCGATACTGAAGGGGCGATCGAAGCGATGCAGTCAGCGATCGAAGCTGGCTCTTCGGCTCCCGAGAACGTAGCCTGGGCGAACGTCCAGATCGGCAACGCCTACCTCTCGCTGAACAACGAGCGATCGGCCTCGACTGCCTACGACGCATCGCTCCGTGCGTATCCCGATTACGCTGGAGCGTTGGCCGGGCAGGCGCGAATCGCCGCGGCGAACGGTGACTTCGCGAAGGCCGTGCCGCTCTACCAGCGGGCTTTCGAGCGTATTCCGCTGGCTGAATACGCGATCGCGCTTGGCGATGTGTACCAGCAGATGGGCGACAGCCAGAAGGCAACCCGGCAGTACGACCTTGTCCAGGCGATCGACAAACTCCAGACCTCGAACGGCGTGAATACGGACATGGAAATCGCACTCTTCATGGTCGACCACGGCATCGACCCCGCGGGTTCGCTGGAGAAAGCGCGCAAGGCGTTTGCGGTGCGACCGAGTATCCACGCCGCGGACGTGCTCGCCTGGGCGCTCTACCAGCAAGGCAAGACGGCAGAAGCCCTGGGCTACAGCAAGCAGGCGTTGCGGCTCGGCACGCGCGACCCGCTGATGCTGTTCCATGCAGGGATGATTGCGAAGGCGAACGGCGACGCCAGGAGCGGGGAACTGTACCTCGAGCAGGCTGTGCGGCTGAACCCCAACTTTTCGTTGCTTTACGCCAAGCAGGCAGCGACGGCGCTGGCCGACGTGCGGGCGCAAGCCGTGGCCGCCCGCTAGCGTTCGCGCTTACTTGCGGGCCTTTCGGCGACTCGCCGCGCACTTCGTGATGCAAAGAGGTCCATCAGGCCCACCGGTGTATACCCATTTGGGCGCTGCGGATTCGGGCGCCGAGCGGGAACATGCGATGTAAGCGGTACGCAGACTGGTTGCGGTGGTAGATCGCTCCGCCTGCGGTTGGCCGCACGAAAGGTTCACGGAATCGTCGCCCTTCAGCGTGACGAGACCCCATCGGACGAAAGGAACGTACGGTGCCTGAATTCAACAAGAACATCATCGAACTCGCCCAAGGCAATGAATTCTTCCGGCAGGTAGTAGACACGACAAGGTATAGCCAGGTGGTGCTGATGACCATTAAGCCCGGCGAGGACATTGGTGAGGAAACGCACCCGGATGTCGACCAGAGCCTTTTCTTCGTCTCCGGTAGCGGTAGAGCGGAGTTGAACGGCAAGGCGAGTCCTGTCGGGCCGAATTCGCTCGTGGTGGTGCCGGCCGGGACGAAGCACAACTTCATCAACACAGGCAACACCTCGCTCAAGGTGGTGACGGTCTATGCGCCGCCGCAGCACGCGCCAGGTACGGTGCACAAGACGAAGGCCGACGCCACGGCTGCTGAAGCGCACTGAGAGGCGGTTCGAACGCGCCATGCCTCGGTTCATAGGTTTGTGGCTTAGCTGACGCTGCTACAACACGGCGCTCTCGCCCCAGGCGCGGCGTAGGCAAGGGCCGGAACACTTGCACGGCACGGAGGGGCCCCTCTCACGAGGGGCCCTTCGTTGGTGATTCGTCAATCCAGCGAGCGCAAAAGCGCCCGCCGCCAATGCCAAGCTTCAGAAAATCGCGCCGCGAAGGTTCCCGCATGACAGCAGTGTAAATCGCCGCCAGTGCACGGAAGGTCAGAATCTTGCAGACGGAGCATGGATTTCGAAAGCAAATGGAAAGGCCCTCTTGCAAGGGGCCTTGTCTAACGGATATTGGGACCCCTAGAGCTTCTCCACCTGAAGGAAGTCGAGCTCGACCGGTGTTTCGCGGCCGAACATATTGACGACCACCTTCACGCGGCCTTTTTCGGTGTTGATCTCGTCAACCGTGCCGACGAAGTCTTCGAACGGACCATCAACGATGCGCACGTTCTGGCCAGGGGCGAAGCCAACGCGGACGCGGGGCTGCTCCATGCGCATGGCGCGTAGTATGTGGTTTACTTCCTCCTGGGAAAGCGGAACCGGGCGGGTGCCGGAGCTGACGAAACCGGTGACGCCGGTGGTGTTGCGGATCATATGCCACGCTTCGTCTGAATCGGGGTCGCCCTCTTTCAGTTCGATCGTCTGGACGAGGACGTAGCCGGGGTAGAGCTTCTTCTTGACCGTCCGGCGCTGGCCATCGCGGATTTCGATTTCGTCTTCGGTGGGGACGACGACGTGGAACACTTTGTCTTTGGCGTCCATCTGCTCGACGGTGCTCTTGATGGCGTGCCGGACCTTGTTTTCGTGGCCACTGTAGGTGTGCAGAAAGTACCATTTTCGGCCGGCGGCGCTAATGTCCTCATCCGAAAGTTGTTCCTGCTCGGGGACTTCTTCGTCCTTGCGACGGCGCGGGGGTGCCTTCTTCGGCTCGGGTTTAATGCCCGAGAGGGCAGTGATGGGCTTCGGTTCGCTAGTCATGGTTAAAAGAACAGTCTCTCGATGGTCCAACCGAACACAAAGTCGATGGAGCCGAGGAATATGCCCACCGCCAGCGACACAACGGCCACGACGATGGTGAGGTAGCGGGTCTCCTGGAACGAAGGCCACGTTACCTTGCGAAGTTCGCTGACAATGTCCGAAACGAACCGGGGCTGGATCTTGCCGAGGAAACCGAACGGGTGGCGGCGGCTCCTGGCGATGGTGGGGCGAAGGCTGCCGCCGCCGCCCGAACTGGAAGCGCCCGCAGCCACGGGCCGGTTACCACCGGAGCCGCCGCCGTTGGCCGTGGGCCGCGGCAGGTTCTCCCTTACGCGGCGTGGAGTCTCGGCCGTGCTATCCCCGGCGGTAGGCGTAGACGCCGCCGGAGCGCGGCGACGCGTGGTTCGTGCCATAGCGAGTTACCGTGTCTCCCGGTGAGCGCGGTGCATCCGGCAGCGCGGACAGAACTTCAGCAGTTCCATCCGGTCGGTGTCGTTTCGCCGGTTCTTTTCCGTTGTGTAGGTCCTCTCGCGGCACTCGGTGCACGCCAGATGGATGATGATGCGGTCGCCTTTGCCCTTGGCCATGGCTGGTCTCTTCTCTTCCCACGCGCACCAGGCGCGCGACTATCACTCGTTATTTTAGACTATGCGATGATTTTGGTGACGACGCCCGCGCCGACGGTGCGGCCGCCTTCGCGGATGGCGAAGCGCAGGCCTTCTTCGATGGCCACCGGCTGGATCAGCTCGACTTCCATCAATATGTTGTCCCCCGGCATCACCATCTCC
>JBBQGT010000075.1:0-15485 GCA_038323265.1 Tepidiformales bacterium | reverse complement strand
TGCCGCCCCATCCTGGCTTCGTGCCGACGAAATAGCCCTGCGTCTCGAGCGTCTGGTCGTACCAGGCGACGGCAGTGTTCTCGCGGCCGCTACGAGGCGTGTCCAGTTCACCCTTGGTATTCGTGGCGAGCGGGTCGATCGGGGCGTCGATACCGAAGCGCGGGAACTTGAAGCGCACTACTCCACCGTTGAACGGCGTGGGAGTAGCTGTCGGCGAGGGTGTCGCCGTGGCCGTGGCCGAGGCCGACTCGGTGACGGACGGCGAGGCGGTCTCCGAAGCCGAAGCCGACGCGGTTGGCGTCTTCTTCGAATCATCTCCGCCCGAACAGGCGACTCCGGCGAGGAGCATGACCGCGCCGAGCGCGAGTGTCAGCAGTGAAAAGGTGCGGGCGAACTTCAAGGGCACTCTCCTGAGTGGGGCGGAGATGATGGTGAAGTCAACCTAGCGCACGTTTTTCGAACACGACAGGCGGTGCGAGAACGCCGGGTAAAGGGCTACGAAACGCGCTCGGCGACCACCACATCGCGATCTTTGTACTCGCCCAGGCCATTCGCCTGCGTGGCGACGAAGCGGCCGCCGCAGGTGATGAGCGTGATCCACTCTTTGTCTGGAGGCTTGTCCTTCGGCCAGATCAGATCGCCCATTGGAATCGTGTCGACGTCATACCGCTGTTTGCGGAAGACCTTGTAGGTGTACAGCGGCCCGCCGTCCATCTGGATGGTTACCATGTCGTCTGGCTTCACCTGTTCGAGTTTGGCAAACGGGCCCTGTTGGAAGTTGTAATTGACGTGCGCCGAAAAGACAGCATTGCCGAGGACGCCATCGCCGTGGAAGCCCGGCTTGTCGTAGATGTTGTACCAGCCGACCTTGTTGATGGCGTCGTGGGGTGTATCTAGCTCGTTCGAAGTACCAACGAAGCCGATCTCCTCGATCGCGTTGCTGATGCCAAGCCGGGCGATCTCAAGACGGCCGACCTTTCCGTTGAAAGGTACTGGGGTAGGAGTGGCAGTTGGCGCATTCGTGGCTGTTGCGCTTGGGACCTCGGTTGGGACTGAGGTTGAGGTGGGCAGGAGGTCGAAGGTTTCAACCGGCTTGGTCTGGGCGGCCGAATCGCCTCCCGAATAAAAATACCCCATGCCCAGCATGCCGAGACCGGCAACGAACGTGAAAACGGCGAGGTAGGGGAGTACTTTCATATGGCAGCGTAAACGGGAAGGCAACCTTCTCTAGGATATACGACCTGATTCAAAGCCAGGATTAAGGGTTCCTAACGAATATCAGGCGGATACGTCGCCGTTCGGCGGCTTTCGGCGGCTGAACAGGTAACCGGCGACTCCGCCAGCAAGAGCGATCAGGGCCAGCGCTGCTAACAAAATGGCCGCCACCGGTGCACCACGCTCATCCGTTTTGGGAGGCTCCGAACCGGGCGCCTTGGGCGTCGAAAAATGGACATCGTCCGTTGGCAGCAGGCCCGTGGGCTGTGCCACCGTGGAGCCGGAGGCCGCGGCGGTTGGCGCTGCTGCCGTCCCGCTAGCTGGCGCGGGAGTGAAGGTTGGCAACGCGATTGGTTGGCCCTGGCCGATGTTGAGGTTTAGTTGCTGAATCCCGATCCTCCACTCCGCGGTCTGTGGCGCGGTACGGCCATCAACCGTGAAGGTGATTGTCTTGCCGTCCTTCCCGCAGCCAAGGCGTTGCGACTCGTGCACCACGGTAATCGCATAGCCCGAGGCTCCATCGTCGGTCACCGTGCCGGTCCCAGTAGACTGAGTGCAGTCGTTGCCATCGATGAGGCCGCGCACCTGGGTACCATCGGGCACAGGTTTGCCGTCGATGCTGGCGCTCCCGTAAACGTTGGATGGGAGCTGCGGCTGGGCCAAAGCGGCGTCCGCGGCACCGAAGGTGGCAATGGCTCCGAGGGCGAGGATGCAGCTGAACCGCACGCGAACTCCGCCGGGTTTGGTGTGTGGATCAATGGTACGCCCGGCCGTCGTCATGCGGGCAACAGGCGCTCGGTGAGGCGGAAACAGGCTCTGCGGTTCGCCTGTTTCACAATTGCACACTACCTTATGTCCCTACTTGACGAGGAGACGGTCAGTTGGCCATCGGGGTTACCCTGCGCAGCGCGCGCATTCAGCGAGGCCTGAGCATCGAGCAAGTCGCTCAGGATACCCGCATTTCGGCGCGATTCATCGAGGCCCTGGAAGACGACGCGTTCGATGAACTGCCCGCGCCCGTCTATGTCCGCGGCTTTCTCCGTTCGTATGCGAACTACCTCAAGGTGGACCCAACTCCGCTGCTTGACGAACTGACGCGCGGTGGCAGCGCGCCAGTGGGCGGCCCGGATAGCTTCGTTGGCGGCCCGGCAGGCCCGCAGGCCCGGCCACAGCGCCAGGGTTCGAATCCCTTCCAGAGCAACGCCGCGCCGCCGCCGCTGCCAGTTCCAGGGCCGCGCCGGCCGGAAGCTGTCGCCGCCGCCGCCGCTCTCGATTCAGCCAGCGATGCGGGAGAGTGGGACCCGGCCGAATCAGACGCCTTCGAAGCCGAGCAGCGGCGGCCCCAAACCAGCCGCTACTACGAAAGCGAACCGACCGTGCAGCCGCTGCCCGCTGGCGAGGAGCCGTACCGTCCGCGCCGCACGCCGGGGGTGTTAGTCGAACGCGACCCGTTGAACGCTGACGCTGGCGGGGGAACGAAGCTGCTGGCTTTGGCTGGCGGCGCGGTGATTATCATTCTGGGCATCCTCGCGGTGGCCGTGTTCCTCACGGGGGGAGGCGACGGCAAGAATACCAACGGAGCGGCGTCGAACGAGACGGCCACAGCCACCCCCAAAAAGAGCGGGACGGTCATCTCTGTCGCGTCTGCGACGGGTTCGGCTTCGCCGGGGGCGTCTGCCACCGCTTCCGCATCGCCATCGGCCAGCGCTTCGCCCACGGCTACTCCGGGCGCCGGCACACCGACGGTTACGCCCGGCGCAGCGACGGCCACGCCAACAACAGGGGGCGCCGCCACGGCGGCGCCCACGCTCCAGCCGACGGTGGCCACCACGCCGACGCCCATCCCGCCCACGGCCACACCAGTACCGCCAACGCCAAAGCCCACGCCGACCGCGGTGATCGTCGTGCCAGGGAACTTTACCGAGTGTTCGCGTTCCGCGAACGAGATCAACTGCGGGCCGCCGCCTTACCTTGTCGTCTGTTCACCGAACGGCTGGTTCCTCGATATTGGCCGTGACTATGTTGTCCCAGCGGATTGGCGTACCGCCGAAGTCGCCTCGATTTCGCAAGCGTTCCAACGCGGGGGCGCAGGCTGCCAGTAGCGGGCTGAACCTGCTTTCTAACGCTTTCCTGTTGCACCGTTCACCCGGTACACCCCTAATCGTTTCCCTCACACTTCGGGCAACGAACACGTGAACGCGCCACTCCCTTGTCACCGGCTGTCTCCGGCATCGCGCGGTCGTACGTGCATTTCACCGCCGAAGGTCCCAAAAGAGGCCCAGTTGGCAACTCGCCAACGGCAGGGCCTCCGTCTGGGAGGACGGCATGGCAGGATTCGAGGTTTCCCGGTTCGGGTCAGTTTCAGAGATCGCGCGCGAGTGGCGCTTCAGCAAGTATTTCCCGCTTTACCTGGCTGGTATCGCCGCAGGCGCGGCGCTTGGCGTCGGACTCACAATGCAAGTCAAAGGCGGCGCCACGGACGCACCATTGAACTTGCCGGCCGTCAACGTGGCTGCCCCTGTTGTCGCGCCCGAAGTGCGCTGGGCGGAACTGCCGCTCATCAGCACGTTCCCCGATGCTGGCGAGATCGAAACGGACCTGCCTGCGGCGCAACTGTTGGCCTTGCACGGATATGCGGCAGTAGCAGCGCCCACGGTCGCCGAAGTACCCGCCGCCACGCCGGTCGTGGTTTCGGCCCCCGTGGTAGCGCCGATCGCTCCTGCCGCGCCCGCAGCCGCCGCTCCCGCTGTTCCGGCAGCGCCCGTCGCTGTAAAGCCCGCCGCCCAGCCAGAGTCAGCGCCAGCGCCAGCCCCCGCCGCCGCGCCAGCACCGGCCGCCCAAGACGACTTTTACGTCCCCGCAGTGGTTGGCGGCGGTGCGAGCAACCTCGAGTCGCGCCTCTTCAGCGGCATGAACGCGGAACGCGCGGCGGCAGGCCTGCCCGCACTCAGCTATGACGCCGGGCTGACGAAGGTTGCCCGAACGCGAGCGCAGCAGATGGCCGACCAGGGCTACTTCGGTCATGTGGATCCGCACGGCTATTCGATGTATTCAGCGCTGCTCAAGTATTTCGGTTATACCAGCTACGCCTGGGCGGGCGAAAACCTGGCGATGAACAACGCTTCCGCCGCCGAAGCGTCGGAACGGTCCCTCGTCTCGCTAATGAACAGCCCCACCCACCGAGCGAATATCCTCGCGAACGACTTCTTCCGCGTAGGCGTTGGCGAAGTTACGACGGCCGACGGGCGCCACATCTTCGCGATGATCTTTCTCGGTTAACCGGATTCGCGATTGGAAGCGTCTGCGAGCCGCGCAATGGGCCGCGGAAATTTCGAAGATGAGCCACCCGCCGTGCTGCGAGGAGGCAGCTACTCGAGCGGCGGGAGCTGGTCGTCAGAATCGATATCGTCGGCGGCACGCGAGCGGGACATGGCGTAGCCAATTCCCCCGCCGATGGCGCCTACACCCAGCAGACCAAGCAGGACGATGCCCCAGATCGGGAACCCTCCGTCGCCGGAAGTGGACGTCTGCTGTGCGGCGGGCGTCGAACTGGTCACGCCGCCCTTGAGGGTAGCCACCGGTGACCCAGCGCCCGGCGAACCGGCGGGAATAGTGCCAACAGCCGCAGGCGTGTTCACACCTGCCGCGGCGCTTGCGCCAGGTGCGGCCGTGGCGGCCGCGCCAGGTGCGGCCGTGGCGCTCGCGCCAGGTGCGGCCGTGGCGGCCGGCTGGGGCGTAAACGTCGGGATGGCAGCGGGCGTCGCGTTGCCGAAGGTGACATCGAGTTGGACGTAGCCGACAGAAGACCACTTTGCCGATTGAGGCGCGAACCGATCGCCGATCTTGATGCGCACCGCAATGCCGTCTTTTCCGCAACCCGCCCGGTCCGGCTCGGAAAGGACCGTCACCACGTAAGCGGTGACTCGTGCACGGCCCTCTCCAACGTATTCGGTCCTGCCCTTGCTGCTGCAGAGCGTCTCGCCAATGTACGCCTCAACGGGGACGCCATCACTAACCGGTCCAGCGGAGTCGGTCACCGAACCGAACACCAGGGACGGCGGCGCAAACTGGGCGAAAGCCGGCTTGCCTACGGTGGCGGAAACGAGCGCGAGGGCTACGGCAGCAACGATGAGCAAACGCCTCGCCGAACTGAAGAAAAAGGTCATGCAGACTTCCAATGTGGACCTAACGGCCAACCTCGAGGTTATCCAGCAGGGGCCTAAGGAACACTACTTGAGGATAGTCAGCGTAAATGACCGATTAACCTGCACCCAGTAGATCTTGCCCGCTTCGAACTTGGTGAGGGTGTTCATGGCCTCCGGTGCGGCGGGAATGTAATGCAGCCACTGCCCCTTCGCCTCGTCCCAGAGGTAGATGCCGTTGACCACCGTTTCGACCCCGGCGATCGCATCCTTGATCACCGTGTCAGTCTGGCCGGCGGTGAGCAGATTCCACCCGGCGACCAGTTCGACCGCCTTCTCGGTGCCGAACGGGATGGTGATATCCAAGATGATCTCGCCCTCTCCGTCCGGTGGGAAGCTGGCCGGGATAACGTTGTGGATGGGCGGGCGGCCGTCGCAGTAGACGCGATCGATTTCGAAGCCATCCCAGACGAGGGTCGCGTAATCCCCAGCACTCGTGAAGATGAGATCGCCGCTGAAGAGCCAGCCTGCCTTGGGCGCGGCCGGCCCACCGACGAACGTGAGGCTCTGGCCGGGATCCAGGTGGCCGTCAAGGCCGAGGTATTCGAACGGAGCGAAGTTATTGGGCGGGCTGAGGAACGAGAATCCCGCCAATGAAACAGGGTTGGCTCCCTGGTTCGTCACGGTGATCCTTTCCGCTCCGGAGCACGTGAGGCCCGTGATGCGCACGTTGCCGGGCACCGGCGATGGCGGCGCCGGGAACGTGACGGTGACGTTCGTCGGCTTCAGCAGACTATTCGTGATGCGAATCCACGCCTGGCACTCATCATCGCTCACGGAAGGCCGGGCGATGTCCTGATTCATCGGCAGTTTGAGGTCGTTTTGAATGTCAAACGTCGTGGCCGTCGCAAAGCGGCGGTTCCCGCTGATTGTGTACGGACGGTCAGCGGCGTCGATGATCGTGCCACCGCCAGCATCGATTTCGAAGCGCACCGGGACGCCGAGGACGTTGTTGAAATCGACTGCATCGCAGAACCCATCGCGGTCACGGAGATGAGCGACGACGTACTTGATCTGTGGATTGTCGGTGTTAACGACTGAGACCGACTTGTACCCGAACCATGTCCACTCGGTCTCGGCGACGTTCGAGACAACGGGTGGGAACTTCGTAGGTTGGTTTTGCCCTCCGGTTGCGGGCTGCGGGGTGAAGGTAGGGGTTGGCGTGGACGTTGGTGTACCGGTGGGGGGCGTGCCGGTTGGCGTCGCCGTTGGGGTTGGAATTACTGGGGCGGGCTGTGTTCGTGTGAAGGGGTAATCGGCAATCACGAAGTAACGCGTGTGTCCTACCACATCATCTGGCTTACACAGTGGGTTGCCGTTGATTGGACTCTTGGCGCAGGCCTCGTAACTGAGGTTGAAGTCGCCGAACGTATCCACTGAGGCGTTGCCGCTTGTGTCGCTGAAGGTAGACATGATGCGCGGCCGCGTGGCTGTGCCCAGGATGCTCGGCTGATTGGTCAAGGGGTTAATGTTGAAGGCAAAATCCGACGCATCATCGGGAAGGAACCAGCCGACGCCGCCGTTCTTGACCCCGGACTTGAAGCCGTTACGCACGCCCTCGTTTTCCATCATGAACGTCACGCGGGCGGGCGGGATGGGCGCGGAACCCGGCCACGACGGGCGCAAGGTGGCATCTCCGCGCAGCTGGTCGTAGTCGTCCGGAAGGATCCAGCGATCGGCCGGAGTGGTGCGGCCGTCCGGCTTTTTCTCGGCAAGGCGCCCAGATGGGTTTGTGCCGACAAAGTAGCCGCGAACCTGCGCTGTCACATCGCCAGGCTCCGAAACCACGGTCGTCGGCGTGGAAGTGATTTTCACATCTTCTATGAGCATGAAGAAGATGGGGATTGCGATCTTCGAGAACGGCCCGGCCTGGGGCAGTGAACTGGTGCCGGGGACGATGAACGCCTCGATATCCACTTCTCCGGGGTCTTCGCTCTCGTAGAGGACGCTGGCGGAACAAGTGCCGAATCCAGCAACAACTTCGTCCGGGCCATTGAGGGTCAGTCCCGAGCCGGGAAGGAAGGTGCCTGGCTGGCCGTGCCCACGCACGAACCGCACGCTTGCATCACCGCAGCCGCTGCCGCCGGCCGAGACTGCATAGGTGATGGTTACGGTCTGTCCCGCCCAGGCGAACTGGGGGACCTTCTGGCCTGTAACGAAGGTGAACGTGAAGGTCAGCGTCTCGGCGGGCGAGATGGCCGGAGTGGTCTGGCCGGGGTAGAAGACATCGACCGAGATGCCGATTTGGGAGTTGATGTTGCATTCTTTGTCGTTAACGATGGATATCTTTATGTCGTCTGCGTCGAGGTTCGCCGGGAAATCGTAGAGGACGTCGAGCGCAAGCCGGCCGCCGATGCTGACGCCGGTAATGGTCGTCGGCGGCGGACTGAGCGGCGGATCCTGCGTCAATGCAGGGACATCGAAGTAGCCGCAAGCACCAATGATGGTCGCGCGAATTCGGGCCCCATCAACGACACCGGTTTGCCTGAAACCAACCGAGTTGTGGGAGCCGAACACCCACTCGGTGACAGACGTCGAGAGGATGAACGTACCGTCCGCGATGTTGAAGCTCACTGGCTTGGTGATGCTTGTGTTGGTAACGATGTCCTTCTCAGGGTCGCCGCCTGTGGTCAGGCGTGTGAAATCGATGCGGTTCCACTGGATGACGATGATCGTGGCGCCCATTACGCCGTGATCGCAGCCGTTGCCGTCGTGGTCGCTGTCCCAGTTGGCGATGACCTGGATTGGCGGAAGCGGGCCGTCAACGCAGGCCGGGGGAGGGCCGCTTGGAGGAGGGACAGGGAGGACGCAGTGGTCTGGATCCCAGGTGAGGCTGACCGAGAGAGTCTGTTCGCCCGGTAAGCTGGATGTCCATGTGACGCATCTGGGTTGGCCGCTGGAAACGCTGAGGTTTTGGACATTGGGAGCGTCCGGCCCGCCAAGGACGACGAAGTTAATGCCGGCGCTCGAAATAAGGTCCGCCTGGTTGGTGCCGGAGATGCAGACGGTCATGGGGGCGAAGGTGACGAGCTTCGGCGAGATGTTGCCGCCCGGATCGTTCGGCATGAAGAGCTCGGGCACGCCCTGGACGAAGACTGCGTCATCTGCAAGCGGAGGCGTGACCACCAGCCACGTCTGGAAGATGGAACTGAAATCGAAGGTGTATGTCGCCCGCCAATCGGGGCTTAGCGGAGGCGGGGCCGCAGTTGCGGTGGCAGAGACGATGACGCACTGCTCTTCGCTGCTCGTGGGCACTGTTTGGCCAACGATGAGGGTGCGGTCGCGCTGATTCGCTTGCGCGTTGGCGGTGAAAGTCACGCCGGGCGTGGGGGCGCTCGCCACCCAGTTCGCGTCTCCAACCTTGTCTGGTTCAGTGTCGCCGCGGCCGGTGAGAAAGGCTTGCGCGGTCTCGAGCGGAGCGGTGGGGCCGACACCGTTGTTCCAACCAACAGTGCACAGTTCGGCGGGGCGCCCAAGAGGGGTCCCAGGGACTTCCTTGGACGGGAAGACGGTGCCGCCACAGTGCTCAAGGGACACGTTAGCCGTCTGGATATCGACGCTGATCGGCGCGATTGGCGCCGTGCCGCCCGTGTAGCTCCAGGTCAACGTAGTCAACGTCCAACCGATCGCAGCCCGGATCTGAGCGCAGTATTTGACATCGCTGCCGCCAACCGCGGGCACTCGAGTTGCTGCAAAAACAACGCCGTTGGTGCGCTGGGCGTCGGGAACGTTCGTCACTTTCTTACCGGCCCCGAAGGTGTTGAAGCCCATCGAACCGGCCGCAGGTAGAACGCCTGCAGACGTGACAGTAACGCAGTACCCGTTCATGACGGGCGTGATGATTGCGGAGATCGCGTTCCGATGGGACACCTGGCCGGCGATCAGGGCGGGCGGGCCGGACGGTTTGGTGGTAACGGTGTCGAAAGGATCGAAGCTCGCGTTCGCATCCGAGGAGGCAGCCGACGCGTTGTGTGCTGGAGTGGGGGCAAAGGTGGAGGAGAGGCTTCCCGACGCGAGCAGAGTGACTACAAAAAGCACGGCGGCCAAAACAAGATGCCGCCGGATGGATTGATCCATGAGTCCCCCAAAGGACTGACCTGGACGTACCCCGCAGACGCCGGCGTCTGAGGTCTCGCCATAAGCCATCCAAGGTCTCGACTCCCAGATGGCTAAGAGACTTAAGCATTTATCGGCGGTGAAGACCTCTACGGTCAAGCGCTGAATTGTAAATTCAGTAACGCTCAGACTCGAAAAAGAGTTAACCGGGGCGTGCCGGCCAGTGCACGCCCCGGTCGCCCCCTGACCAAGGTAGAGAGGTAGTCCTACCTATTTCGAGCGCCGGCGGGCGTGCGCCAGGGCGAAGCCGGCAGATGGTGCAAGCGTCAGCGCGACGCCGAAAATTACGAGCATGAGCGACGGCCGAGGCGCGGGCGCGGGTGATGCGCTGGAACTGCCAGTTGCAGGCGGGAGCGGCGCGCCGGGGCCTTCGTTGCGAGAGCCGCGCACCTCATCGATGGGCGCAGCCGGCGTTGGCGAGGGAGCGATAGTATCGATTGGGGCCAACAGTTGGAGATTCGCTGGCAATGCTGGGCAAGGCCGGATGGTGAACAGAGCAGTGGTCCGCGAAGCACCGGCTCCAACCGAAAGCTGGGCGCTAATTGGGGAGGTGACTTCGTAGAACGCTTTCGCGTCGCAGGCGGTCTTCGTATCGTTCCCCAGGATCTGGCGAACTGTGTACACGCCGAAGGGCAGGCCACTCGCCGTTTCCGTGCTCGTCAGCGCACCTCCGCTCGTGCCGAGGGACAGTGTCTGTAGGACAACACCAGCGGTATTCACAATTTCAAACCGCCAGGTGCGGGCAGCGGCCGTTGGCCCAGCCTGGAGCGTGACCTGGACAGCCACCTCACCCGTCGGTGATGGTGTCTGCGCCGAGACGGTTCCCCGCGCTCCGGGCACGGACGCCGCGGCGAAGACAGTGAAGCCAGCTAGCAGGGACAATGCGAATCGGCGATTGGTCATAACGGTTCGGCGGCCTCCCGGAGAAGGTGGGATGGCGCGCCTTGTACTCTCTTCTGCCACTGAAGGACCAACCCGGTGGCTGTGCGGTTACAGTAGCCTGACGAGCTGGCGGGCGCTATAAGAGCGGCGTTAGAAGCTGCAGCAGCCCATCGCAGGGCGAACGGCCCCCACGCCTTGGACCAACACGTTTTCGCGAGTTGGTGCCCGGCGCGGCCTGGAGACTGGCGGTAGCATGAGTCGAGATCCCGAGGAGCGCTCCATGACCCGCACGATGTTCGTCATACCGCACTGCCACTGGGACCGTGAGTGGTACCAGCCGCACGAACTGTTCCGCTGGCGCCTCGTACAGATGATCGACGAACTGCTCGACCACATGGAGGCTCACCCGGAGTTCGAGTACTTCAATCTCGACGGGCAGTCAATCGTCATCGACGACTACCTGGAGCTGCGGCCGGAGAACGAAGCGCGGCTGAAGGCGTTGATTGCCTCCGGGCGCATTGTCATTGGGCCCTGGTGGGTCCAGCCGGACGAGTTCCTGCCGAGCGGCGAATCGCACATCCGCAGCTTTCAGAAGGGCATCCGCTTCGCCGATCGTTTGGGCGGGTCGCTTCGCGTGGGCCACTGCGCAGACCAGTTCGGGCATATCGCCCAGATGCCGCAGATCATGAAGCAGCTCGGACTGACGAGCGCTTGTCTATGGCGTGGCGTGCCAGATTCCATCCCTGGCTGGAGCTTCTTTTGGGAGGCGCCCGACGGTACGCGATTGCCGGTGCTCTACCTGCGAAACAGCTATTCGAGCGGCTATCGCTTGCCCACGGACCCCGAAGAAATGACTGAGCGCAGCCGCCGCCAGGAGCGCGACCTGAAGGAAGGCGCGCCCGGCGTGTTGATGAACGGCACGGACCATTCGCGCATGGAGGCGCAGGTCCCCGGCGCGCTGGCGGCGGCGGCCGGGCGCGGCTTCGAATACAAGATGGCCACATTAGCGCAGTACGAACGGGCAGTCTTCGACTCGGGCATCGACGAGGTGGTGCACGCCGGTGAGCTACGTTCGCCCGACCGCTCGAACGTGCTCGTGGGTGTGCTTTCGGCGCGGATGAACATCAAGCAGCGCGACTTTGAGGTGGGCGCGTGGTTGGAGAAGTACGCCGAACCGCTAGAACTGCTCGCTCACTTGCACCACGGTCCGGACGGAGGGCCCGCCCTGCGCCATGCATGGCGGGTGATGCTTGAGAATTCGCCGCACGACTCCATCTGTGGCTGTAGCGTCGACCAGACGCACCGCGAAATATTCCCGCGCTATGACCGCTCCGAGCAGCTCGCAAAGGAGATCGCGCGCGAATCGATGTCCCACCTGGTGCGCCGTCTGGAGGTGCCGGCAGGCGGAGGCATGGCGGTCTTCCGTCCCGTACCTCACGCGCTCTCGGTGCTGGAATGCACCGTACCCGATAGCTGGAGCGCCACCGCGATCAAGTTGCCGGACGGCCGGACGGCGCCCTGCTCGCTCAGCAATCATCAGCCCGGCGAGGTGCTTCCCGCGGAGGAGGTCTCGCCCCGGGGCGCCGGACGTCACCTCGATTTCATCCGCGAAGGCCGCTACGACGAAAAGTACGTGGAAGCGATGACCTGGCAGTTGGCCGAGCGGCGGCTCGAAGTGGAGACGACTGTGGGTGGCGGGCTCGCGGTTGTTGATGACGAAACCGTTCGAGAAGAGGTTCGCCAGGTGGCGGCAAACGGACTCGCCGATAGCGCACGGGTGACGGTCCGGCGCGCGGGGACGCTCACGCTACGAGCCGTGTTGCCCGGGACCGATACGGTTGGCGTCGAACTGCTCGTGCCTGCTGGAGACGAAGGACAACCGGCGAAGAGCGACCTATCGGCGACGCCGAACTCCATCGCCAACGCAACGTACGAGCTGAAGTTCCGCAAGGGACGCCTGGAAGTGCGCGATTGGCAGAACGGCATCGAACTTGGGGCGATGAACGTGTACGTCAGCGAAGGCGACCGCGGCGACGAGTACAACGCGGACATCCTGCCGGACGCAGTCCTCGATCCGGTGCTCACTGAACTGGTGGAAGTGGCGAGGGATGAGGTCTCGGCGTGGATGCGCTACCTGACAGTGCTCGAATTGCCGGCGAGCCTGAATCCCAAGCGTACGCGGAGAGCAAGGAAGCATGCCGCGCTCCTCCCGATCATGACGACCGTCACGCTCTGGTCAGGCGTGCCGCGCATCGATTTTCACGTGAGCGTGGAGAACACCGCCGAAGACCACCGGCTACGCGCGCTCTTCCCGTTGCCGTTCAAGGTGACCCACGCAATCACTGAGAATCAGTTTCACGTGGCCGAGCGCGAGCTCACCCCGCCGCCGTGGAACGGCGTCAGCCCCGAGCAACCGCCAACGACCTTCCCACAGAAAACGTTCGCAGCGTTCGAAAAGGGCGGTCAGGGCATCGCGGTCTTCAACAAGGGGCTCCAGGAAGGCGAAGTGGTCACCAGCAAGGATGGCGAGCAGGCGTACGCGCTGACCCTCCTGCGCTGCGTGGGCTGGCTTTCGCGGCCGGACCTCGTCTCGCGCCGCGGGGGTGCAGGGCCGACAATCGCCACCGAGGACAGCCAGATGCCCGGCTCGTACGAGTTCGACTACGCCCTCACTTCGTACTTTGGTGATTGGCGGACGGCCACCATCCAGCCACTTGCCCATTCGTTCGCCTACCCGCCGATAGCCTGGGCAACGAACGAGCATGAAGGATCAGGCGGGCCGTCGTTGCCGCTGGCGCGCTTCGTGACGCCGGGAATCGTGCCTTCGGCGATGCAGCGCAGTGACGTGGACGGCTCGCCGCTGTTGCGCATCTACAGCACGAACGAAAGCACGGGCGAGGCCGAGATCGAGGTTCAGGCTGCCGGAGGCGGGGCGGGGCTCGTAAACCTCATGGAGGAGCACACCGGCAACGTGCCGGTCACCGACGGCTGGCGATTCCCATTGCGGCCGTGGGAGATTGCGACGGTGCGGTTTGGGCGACGCGAGTGAAGCCGATCCGGCTCTCTCACCATGCCCGCTCGTACTTCTCATCGAGGGGCTTCTCCGAAGAAGAGGTGGTGTACGCTATCCGCACCGGTACGTGGACTCCCGCTTCGCGAAGTCGCCTTGAATGCCGCATCGACGTCACGTTCGACGCACGGTGGAACGGAAGGCTCTACGCAACGAAACAAGTTCGTCCGGTATTCGTTGACGAACCTGATGAGATCGTCGTCGTCACGGTCTACACGTACTACTTCTAGGAGCACCATGAAGATCAACTACGACAGGGAAGTGGACGCCCTCAGCATCATCTTCGCCGATACCACAGTGACCACACAGCACCTTGCCGAAGGCATTGCGGCGGATTTCGACGGCGAAGGCAAGCTCGCCGGGCTTGAGATACTTGATGCTTCCACCCGAATGGGTAGCGACGAGACGTTCCGTACTCTGGAAGTAGCCGGGGTTGGCCAGGGAGGCTGAGGCGGGCCGCATACGCGCAATTACCGCCCGGAGAACTTCGGCTCGCGTTTCTCTACGAACGCCAACGCGGCGGCTTTGTGGTCCTCGGTCTGGCCGCTGGCGATCATGTTTTCGGCCTCACGCGTGAGGGCGTCGCCGAACGTGTTCACGGCGCCGTAGGTGAAGTTGTCCTTCATCCGACCGTAGGCCAGCGTCGGGCCGTCGGCCAGGCGTCGAGCAAGGGCCATCGTCTCCTCCATGAGCGAATCGTGCGGGACGACCTTCGTCACCAGCCCGAGTTCGAAGGCGCGTTGCGCCGGGAAGATCTCGGACATGAAGTAGAGCTCTTTGGCCTTTGCCGGGCCGACCAACCGTTGCAACAGCCACGTCCCGCCGAAGTCTCCGCTGAAGCCCACCTTGGCGAACGCGGTGGTGAAGCGCGCCTGCTCGCTGGCGACGCGCAGGTCAGCTGCCAGCGCGACGCTCAGGCCGGCGCCGGCGGCCACGCCGTTGATCGCCGCGATCGTCGGCTTCGGCATCTCCTGGAGCAGCCGCGACACTTCTTCCTGCTGGCGGAGCCCAGCGGAAGGCGTGTTGCCAACGACGCCCTCGCCCCGGCCGCCAGACGCGTTGCCTTGGGCCATCGCCTTTACGTCGCCGCCCGCACTGAAGGCGCGGCCCGCGCCGGTGACCACCACACAGCGCACGCCGGGGTCGGCGCTCGCCTTCTCGGCCACGCCAAACATCGTCGCAAGCATCTCGGGATTCATGGCGTTGAGTGATTCGGGTCGATTGAGGGTGATGGTCGCAACGCCGTCCTTGACGTCGTACAGCACGGTTTCAGACATGGGTAGCCTCACAAACTTGGTGGAGCGAGTATAGCGAGTTGGCGCAAAGGCTGGTTGGCTGTCGCGAACTTGGCGTTTGCGCGCAGGAGAAGGCGCTCCATCGCGGCTGCTACAGTTCGAACATGCAAACGCGGAGCGACGCCAGCCCGGCCCGCCGCAGAGCAGTCGGATCCAGCAAGCTAGGGCTCGCAATTGCTGTCCTCGGATGCGCGCTCTTCCTGGCTGGCTGGGTGCTCGCCTTCAGCGGCATCGGGGTGTATTTGCTTCTGCCCGGTCTCGTCATTTCCGCGTTCGGAGGCTGGCTGGCGCGGGGGTTGAGCGGCGCGCTGGCCGCGTTGCTGCTGACCGTACTGGTGGTGGTGGTGTTGCTGGTTGCTGTGACCGGGACGGCAGCGGCTTGGCGTGAGTTCCGAGACTCGGACGTGCCCGGCGTTCAGACGCCTTCGCCCAAACGCTAGGAACCTCGCTCGGCCAACTTACTAAGTCTCGAACCCTGCGCGCTGGAAGAGGTCGCCGATGCGTTCGGAGAAGCCCGGGAGGACGTCGCACGTGAGGTTGTCGGCCGCTGTCAGCGTCCTCCGCTCACCTTTTTCGTACACATCCACCGTCAGCCGCTCAAGGTCGAACACCCAGACGCAGGGGACGCCGAATTCCTAGTAGATGGATGCCTTGCCGCGCATTTCGGTGCGGCTCTGGCCGATGGAAAGCAGCTCCACCACCAGG
>JBBQGT010000074.1:0-15772 GCA_038323265.1 Tepidiformales bacterium | reverse complement strand
CATGCTGGGCTTGAAATCCTATCCGGCGGGCGCCCTTCTTACGGGCCACATCGCCAGCAAGGACCTGGAATCGCTGGTGGGCAAGGTGGCAACAGCGCCGCTCTTCGAAGGCGAGCAGGTGATTGCGGCCAAGATAAGTACGTACGAGGGACAGACCACGTTAACGTGGAAAGTCCCGGACGGAATGCGGGCGCTGTCACTACAGGTCCCGCACGAGGCGTGGATCGCAGCTGGGCTGCCGCAGCCCGGAGACCGGGTAGACATCCTGGCGATCACGACCTTGATGCGCACGGACCCACTGACGGGCCAAGAGCGCCCCGACGTGGTTTCGGGCTATATGGCTCAAGACGTTGAGGTCCTAGCGGTGGCCCAATCGCTGGTGAAGACCGTGCCGAACCTCGACACCAAGAAGTCCGACGCAGCCGGCACAGTAACGCCAGGGAGCGCTGTAGCAGTGGCTCCTTCGGCGAAGCCCGGCGAAACGGGCGACACCTACGAGAAGTCTATTTCGATCACGCTGGCGCTTCCGCCGGACCTGGCAGCCAAAGTGGCGCTCGTAGACGCGATGAAGGACGACGTGGGTCAGTACCGCATTCTTCCGCGCCAAAAGGGCGACACACAGCCGATCTCAGGCACCACGACCTGGAGCTACGACGACATCTTCCCAGCGAAGAAGAAGTAGCGCCAGAGAACATTACGAAACGGAGCCCAGGCTGGAAGCGACGCCGGCCCAAGCTCTTCAACGGACTCCCGGTGGTTCCCGGGTGCAGATGGTGGAGGACAGACGATGTCACGAGTGCCCCAGGTGATCGTGGTTGATCCGGATCGGGAGAGCTCGGCCGAGATCCAGAAGATGCTGAGCATGCTTGGGTTCCAGGTGATTGCAAGCGCCGGCTACGGCGTGGAAGCGTTCACGCTGGCGTTCCAACTGAAGCCCGACGTGATCCTGATGCGGATCGAGGAACCCCTCGTCCGTCCAGTGCAGACCCTGTCCCGAATCAACGACGGCTTGCCAGACCTGCCGATTGTTGTGTTCTCCACGGAAGCGAACATCCGCTTGATGCGGCAGTCCATGGTCTCCGGCGCCTCCGATTACCTCCAGGAGCCGCTGCAGTCTGAGGACGTCGAAGCAGCGATCATGCGGGTGCTGGAGCGCAAAGAGCGGGAGGGCATGAGGCGGCGCGGAGAGCTCGCCGACCCGGTAGCCCAGGGCACGGTGATTACGGTCTTCGGCGCAAAAGGTGGCATCGGCAAAACGACGATCGCCTCGAACCTTGCGGTGGCACTTTCGACCGAAGCGCACCAGACGGTTGCCCTGGTCGACATGGACACTCGGTTCGGCGACGTGGCAATCACCATGGACATCCCGGTGGAGCGTTCGATTGCCGACCTTGCGCGGAACCTGGACAACGTGAACCGCGACTCGTTGCGCGAGTACCTTGTGCAGCACGAATCGGGGGTGCGGATTCTTCCTGCCCCGACGCGGCCAAGCGACTGGCGCAACCTGACTGCCCAACACATTCGGGATGTCGTGGACGTGCTCGCGCAGACACATGACTTCGTGATCTTGGACACACCAGGGACGTTCAACGAGATCGTGGCGGCGGCCATTGAAGTTGGCACGATGATTTTGCTGGTGACGACGTTGGACATGGCGAGCATCAAAGACACGGTGCTTGCGTTGGAGATGCTGCATGAACGGTTTGGGAACGATGAGGAGCGGATCAAAGTCGTCCTCAACCGGGCAGGAATGGACACCGGCGTGCGGGAGAAGGATGTCGAACGGACGTTGGATTCGCCGCTCTGGTGGAGGATCCCGCAAGACCAGGAAGTCGTGAAGGCGGCGCAACTGGGGCGGCCAATCGTCATGAGCCGGCCGAACAGCAAGGTCTCGCTGGAGATCCGCGAAATGGCGCGGGCGCTGGCCGGGATTCGCAACAAGACAAAAACGCAGAAGCGCGGCGGGGGCGGGTTCGGCAAATTGCTCCGTCCGCTGTTCCGCAAGAGCGCGTGACGATTGAAACGGAAAGCTGAGGAACACCATGCCTGAAGAACAAGGAGACCAGACTCCTCGCCCCGAATCGAGCCAGGCGTTCGGATGGTCGAACGTGCGGCGAAGACTTGGCGGGGAGGATGCGACGGCACGAGCGCTTAATGGTCCTGAAAACGGCGCGCCGCCGACCGGCGACGGGCCACGGCTGCGGCCCTCTGGCCAGTTCGGGACGGCGGCGACGCCGCGGCGCAGCTGGGGGCATGGGGACGAGTCAGCTCCGCCGCCGCAGGTTGAGAGCGGCCAGCGGCCGACGCTGCTGAGGCCCTTGCCCGCTCCGGCGACGCCGGGGGCAGTGCAGCAGCAGGAGGTTCCCAGTTCGGCACGCCGGAAGCCCACCGAAGCGGCGGGCGGCCGGGCGAATCCCCTGGCCGAAGCTGCCAAAATCCGGTTGCACGAACTGCTAATTGATGAACTGGAGCACGGCGCTCTGGAAAACCTGGCGCCCGAGCAGCAGCGCGAGGCGGTGATCCGCGCCGCGCGAGAACTGATCACTCAGGAAGGTCTACAACTTGGCGGGAGCAGCCGCGAAGAGCTGTTGGAGGCTGTCGCCGACGAAGCGCTCGGCCTGGGCCCGCTGGAGCCGCTTCTCCGGGACCCGGCGGTGACTGAAGTGATGGTCAACGACCTTGACAAGATCTTCTACGAGCAGGAAGGGCGGATCTTCCGCAGCCCTGCGCGATTCCGGGACAAGCAGCACATCATGCGGATTATCGAGCGCATTGTTGCGCCGCTCGGCCGCCGCATCGACGAATCAAGCCCGATGGTGGACGCCCGCCTGCCTGACGGCTCGCGCGTGAACATCACGGTGCCACCCGCTTCGCCCAAGTCACCAACGATCACGATCCGAAAGTTTCGCGCGGACAAGATGCGGATGGCGGACCTGATTGCAGTTGGCGCGATGAGCGAGGCAACCGCGGAGTTCCTGGCGATGTGCGTGCGGGCTCACCTGAACATCATCATCAGCGGTGGTACCGGGACTGGTAAAACGACGATGTTGAACGCGCTTTCGGCGTTCATTCCGAACACCGAGCGCATCGTGACCATCGAGGACCCTTCCGAGCTGCGCTTGCAGCAGGATCACGTGATCACGTTGGAGGCGCGACCGGCCAGCATCGAGGGCAAGAACCAGATCAAGCAGCGGGACCTGGTGAGGAACTGCCTGCGCATGCGGCCGGACCGCATTATCGTTGGCGAGGTCCGCGGCGAAGAGTGCTTCGACATGTTGCAGGCGATGAACACCGGCCATGACGGGTCGATCTCGACCGTCCACGCGAACACGCCGCGAGATGCCATCGCGCGTCTTGAAAACATGGTGTTGATGGCAGGCATGGACCTGCCGGCACGCGCCATCCGCGAGCAAGTGGCAGCCGCCATTCACGTCTTCATTCAGGTCTCGCGATTGCAAGATGGTTCGCGAAAAGTCACGCATGTGACCGAGATCAGCGGAATGGAAGGCGAAACGATCACGCTCCAGGACATCTTCCTCTTCAAGCTGGACCGGGTGGATGAAGACGGGAAAGTCCACGGCACGATGAAGCCAACGGGAATACGGCCGAGCTTCGTCTCGAGGTTCCAGATGGCCGGGATCGAGCTTCCAAACAACCTCTTTGGCTCCGGGGAAGGGTGGTAGCAGGATGATGATTTTTGCGACGCTTTGCGGCGGCCTTTTCGCATTCACGATGGTCCTCTGGGTGACGGGCTTTGGCACTGTTTCTGCTGAGGCGACCGCGCGACTGGGAAAACTTCGAAACCACTCGGACGTTGTCACCGCGGGCACGAGCGGGCCGAGTTTGCGCCAGCGAGGCGGGGTAAGGTTCGGCGGGATCAATGTGATTTCGGGTACGGTGGCCGCGCGCTGGATGATGGACCTGGAACGGGCGGGCCTGACATTGAAGGCGCGGGAGTATCTAATCCTACGAATCGTCGTGGGCGTGATCCTCGCGGCAGTGGCGTTCTCGTTCTCACCAATTCCCCTGCTTTCGGTCATCGGGCTACCGCTGGGTTTCTTTGCAGTTGGTATTTGGGTGAAGCGTCGCAAGGGAAGCCGGCGGCGCAAGCTGGAGGCGCAACTGGTCGAAGTGCTTCAGATGCTCGCGAGCGGTTTGCGCGCTGGCTTCGGATTGATCCAGGCGCTGGAAACGTGCGCAGACCAGGTGCCCGCGCCACTCTCGGTAGAGCTCCGGCGGACACTGCGGGACACCGCGATGGGCGCGAGTGTCGAGGGCGCCCTTCAGGCGCTGAATGATCGCGTCGGGAGTCCTGATTTCGACATCGTTATCACAGCGATCATGATTCAACGGTCGGTTGGCGGAAACCTTGCTGAGATCCTGGACAACGTTGCGCAAACGATGCGGGAACGGGAACGCATTCGCGGTGAGATTCGCACGCTTACCTCGCAGCAGAGGCTTACGGGTTACGTAATCGGCGGCATCCCAGTTGGGTTGTTCATAACGTTTATGGTGATTAGCCCAGACTTTACGTCGCTGCTGTTCACCGACCCGTTGGGCCGAATGATGCTCGGCGCCGGCCTCGTCATGGAAGGCCTTGGATTCTTCGTTATCTCAAAAATCGTGAACATCGAGGTTTAGCGATATGGAACTGCTCATCGCATTCAGCACCTTCGTCACCGTGACCCTCGTTGTGTTTGGGTTCCTCCACCAGTCAGCAAGCGACGGTATGGACGCCCGGCTGCTCGGGCTTCGTTACACCCGGCCGGCGAAAGAGGCACTACCGGACCCAGACGCGGCGTTCGTGGCGCGGGTTGTGCAACCGATGATTCGCGGCCTGGCCCGGCGCGTGACAAACATGCTGCCGTCTTCCATCTCGGATCGCCTTGAGGGAGCGATCGCCCAGGCTGGAATGAAGATCAAGCCAGGGCAGTTCATCCTGGTGGTGGGCATCCTGGCGGGTGTACTACCAATCCTGGCCACGCTGTACATGGCGAGCAGCGGCACGACTGGTATCAAGTTGGTTGGCGTATTTGTTGGGACGATGGTGTTTTCAATTTATGGGCCACGGATTTGGCTAATGGGGCGGGTCAAGCGGCGGCGGAAGGAGATTTGGCGCGCTCTGCCGGATGCGTTCGACCTGATCACGGCGTCCGTGGAAGCGGGTCTCGGAATTGACGCGGCGTTCAACCGGGTTATTGAAAAGGTTCACGGTCCCTTCGCCGACGAACTGACGCGCACGATGCGCGAAATAACAATGGGACGCTCTCGGCGAGACGCGTTCCTGGACATGACCGAGCGCACCGGTGTTGATGAGCTCCGTTCGTTGGTGAACGCCATCATCCAGGCGGAGAGCATGGGCATCTCGATCGGCGGCGTGATTCGTGTGCAAACTGGGGTGATTCGCGTGAAGCGCCGCCAGCGCGCGGAAGAGCAGGCATTCAAGGCTCCGATCAAGATGGTGTTTCCGCTGGTGTTCTTCATCTTCCCGTCGATCATGATGGTCATCGGGGGTCCGGCTGTGATTCAGATGAAGCAGGCGTTCTAGTACCCGATTCAGCCCAGCAGCCCAACTACGGAGCCCCGCCGGAAGGTGGGGTTCTGTGCTTCTTAGACGAAGGGCGAAGGCCAGAGCAGCACGACCAGGCCGCCGAGAATGAGGTACGGGCCGTAGCTAAAGACGGATTTTGAGCGGCCGCGAAGGATGAGGAGCACGCTGACCACACCAGCTGCTAAAACACCGTAGAGCAGCGCGGGGAAGAACGCCGGCCAACCGCAGAGCAGGCCCAGGAGCACGATCAGCTTGACGTCGCCGAGGCCAAAGGCCGTTGCACGGACACGAAGCAAGGCGCCAGTGAGGATGCCGAAGGCGAGCAGTGCGATTGCGATGCAGATGGCCGCTCCGGCGCCGAGCAGCACGTGCTGGATGTCACGGTCCGGCCAGGCCCAAGAGAAGGCGAGGGCCGCAACGGCGGTGGGGTACATCAGCTTGTTCGGGAGTCGCTTCCGTTCGAAGTCGGTGCTGGCCAAGACTAGAAGCGCCAGCCCAAACCCAGCGGTCAGAAGCGCCGGCCCGATGTCGTAGTGGTCCGGGCGGAGCGCGATGCCTGCGACGGCGGCGCCACTTGCGGCCAGAAGCAAGCGGACGATGAGCAGGCGCTGGCCATCGAGGTGCTCTTTACGGAATTGGGGTTCGCGGTAGAGCAGGTGCTGGTATCCGGCGGCGAACCACCCGAAGACGAATCCGAGGACGGCGCCAGCGATGCAGATTGCGAAGTCCATTTCGAGCGACTATGTGGGGCGAGACGCTTAGTCTCAATCCGGCGGAACCCGCGACTCTCTGGTGGTTTCGCGAAGCCGTTCAAGTTCGGAGGTGAGCTCTGCCAGCTGCGCGGCCGAGATCGTCGCGTTCGCGTCTGCGCCGATGGAGGCGAACCAACGCTGGGCGAGTAGCCGGACTGGCGGATCAACCGCACCGCCCATGCCGGGAGGGGTGCGACGGACGAGTGGGGAGATGGCGCGGCCAAGGTCCTCCAGAGTCATTTCGCCGCCGAGGATGGCGATGGCAAAGAGCAAGTGTTGCGCCGAGACGTTGGCTTCGCCGAGGTAGTTGGCGGCCGCTGAGCCTGTGGTGAGAATATCGGCGAAGCGCAGCAGTTCTGGGGGGTCTCCGTGAGCCTCGGTCACGCTCGGCGTACAGCTTGTTCGAGGACTGCGGTGGCTTCGCCGTAATCGGCGCCGAGCGGAAGCTTTACCGGCTCGCCGATGGAGACACGGACGCGAGCGCGTGGATGCGGAAGCCATTTGCCTTCGAAGAAGCCGGGTCGCAGGACGTCGATGCGCATGGGCAGGACGGCGACGCCGGTCTCGACCGCAAGCAGACCGATGCCGCTCTTGAAGGGCTCCATCGGGCCGATAACGGTGAGTTTTCCCTCGGGAAAGATGAGGACATTCCAGTCTTGTTCGAGCATTTTGCCGACGTATTCCAGGCTTTCGCGCACGCCGCTGCCCTCTTTCGCGAAGGGGAAGGCGTTCCCTAGCAGACTGGCGCCGAACCCACGCAGCCGGTTGCCGAAGATGTCGCTGGCGGCGGCGGCGATGGCGACTCGCTGGCGGAAGCCCTGGGGCATGCTGCGGAGAAGCATTGCCTGATCGAGGTGCATGTTGTGGTTGCTGATGATGAGTACTGGCTCGGCTAGGCCTCGAAAGTGCTCGCGACCGCGGATCTCAACGCTGTAGCCCAGGCGGAGCAGCGGGAATACCACCCCCGTCATGAGCAGGCGGCGCAGGCCGCGCACCGGCCACCAGCGAGGCCATGAGGGGAACCTGTGGGTCTTTGGTTTCGGATCACCTTTTTCGACCATCGCTCGCAGCGCGGCGAGCGTGGTTCGTGGTCCTACTTCGGTGTCGTCAACATAGACGCCCATCTCGTCTTCAATAGCGGACAGCAGTTCTACGCGCCCCAGCGAATCGAGGCCCATGTCGGTGCCGAGTTCTTGGGTTTCGAGGAACGCTTCGTCCTTACGGGCGGCCTGGGAGACGAGTCTGAGGAGCGTGTCGGCGTCCGCTGCCAGGGCAGGGGGCGGCGCGGCGGTAGGTTGCTGGTTGATTATGTGGTCTTCGACCAGCGGACGACGAACTTTGAGGGTGTGGGTTCGTGGGAAGTCGTCTTCCGGCCAGGTGCTGAAGCTTCGGATCTGTTGCCGATCGTCCAGCCGGGTGTTGGCGGAACGAACGGCGAGGGTGGCCGTGCCCGGTTGAGCCTCCAGGACAACGGCGTGAACTTTCACATCCGATCCCTCGCGGAGGCCCAAGACGACCGCGTCGGTAACGCCGGGCTGATGCCGGAGCGCATCTTCGACGTCCTCTGGAAAGACGTTCTGGCCATCAGAAAGGACGATCAGGTCCTTCTTTCGACCCTTGAGGTAGAGGTAGCCATCTTCGATGTATCCGAGGTCGCCAGTGCGATACCAGTCGCCGTCGAATGCGGCCGCGGTGGCGGTTGGATTGTTCCAATAGCCGCGAAAGACGTTTGGGCCGCGAGCCTGCACCTCGCCGTCTTCGGCGATGCGGATCTGCTGACCCGGAAGCGGCCGTCCCACGGAGCGGATGCGGCGGTCGCTGCGGGGGTTGATTGTGACAATTGGGGCGCATTCGGTGGCGCCGTAGCCCTCCACAACCGCGACGCCCATCGCTTCCCATTTGAGCTGAACTTCGGGGTCAATGGCGGCGCCGCCGCTAGCAATGAAATCGAGCTGGCCTCCGAAACGCGAAAGGATAGGCCGGAAGATGATGCGCCGCGCGCGTTCTGGCAGCGGCGACGCGAGCCGGCGCATACGCTTTAACAGCTTGAGCTTGCCGTTCGCTTGGGCCTCGCGCTCGATGCCGTTCATCAGGAGAGTGAGGACCTGGGGCACGCCCATAATGAAGGTTGGTTTCCACTCTTGCATTGTGCGCGAAAGGGCAGCGGGCTGACGACTCGAAGGGTAGGCCACTGCCGCACCGGCGGCCAGCGCGGCGAAGCAGCCGCCGATCTGCTCGAACATGTGACTGAGTGGGAGGAGGGAGAGCATGCGCGTTTTTGCGTTTATATCAACGACGTGTAGTGCGGCGGTGACGTTGGCGAGGATGTTGCCGTGCGTCAGCATTACGCCTTTGGGATCACCGGTGGTGCCGGAGGTGAAGATGATCTGGGCGAGGGTGTCCTGTGTGATCGCGGACGGAGTGAGGAGGCCGTTTACTGGTGGGGTTAGGGTTTCGAATTCGAGGGTAGGGATTTCGAGTTCGCGCAGCAGCGACGCTTGCTGCTTTCCCGCGAGGGCCAAGGCCGGCTCGGTCTGCTGGATGACGCGCTCTACGAATTCGCGGGTGCTGCGGACATCGAGCGGGACGACGACCGCCCCGGCGATAAACGCGCCGAACATCGAGGCGACCCAATCTGGCTGGTTTTGGGCCCAGATGACTACGCGGTCGCCCTCTTTGATTTGCCGTTCACGCATGAGCCGGGCATAGGCGTGCGCGCGGCGCTCGAGTTCTGAGTAGGAGTAGCGGATCGTTCGGACGCCAAGCCGCATGACGAGCGCCTGCCGATCGGAGTGCTGCTGCGCGGAACGCTGAAGCAGGTCAACCAGCGTATTCACGGCGAGCTCCTAGCGACCTGGCGAATTCTCGCACGCGGGCATCGGCACCCGTGAGGATGGGCCGAAAGTGGCTGAAGCAGAGCGTTTCGAAATCGAGAGCGGCGAGCTTTCGGACGGAGTCAGTGGCCTCATCCATGTCCTGTGTAAAAAGGCGGCTGGGAAGCATGAGGCGGCCGAACTTGAACTGCATAGCGTCGCCGATGAGGAGCACTCCGCGATTGGGAAAATGCAGCGAGATGCTGCCGGCGGTGTGGCCGGGAGCATGCACGATGCGCATACCTCCTAAGGCGGGGAGTTCGTCGCCGTCGTTCAAGTAGACGTCGACACGGGCAGCGCCGGGATCGTTGCGGAGGAGGTAAGGTTCGCAGATGCGCGCGAGGAGGGGATGGGTGAAGGGGGTGGGGAGCGGCTTCTCGCTCTCCACGTGGCGCGCCTCCGCGAGGTGCACGCCGGTGCGGGCCGGAATCCAGCCCTGAAGTTCGGCGAGACCGCCGACGTGGTCAAGGTGGAAATGCGTGATGACGATTGTTTTTATGTCTTCCGGGGAACGGCCAATCTCTTCGACGGCGTGGAGGATGCGCGATCCTGAGCCGGGGTTTCCGGTATCGATCAAAGTGATGTCAGAACCATCGACCGCGAGATATGCGCGCGAGCCGCGGGTACGGACCTGGAAGAGACCGGGAAGCACCTCCTGGACGTTCTTCAGGGGAGCCGGTTTGATCTCTTCCCAACGCTCTTGCCAGGGATTCCGAGAAACAGGTGCAGGGCGAGTCATGCGAACAGAATAACAGGGAGCGAAAGCGTAGGACGCGTCCGAACGGCGTTCGGTTGCCGAAGCTGGCGGGGTGAGTCACAATTCGCAAGCACACGTTTACCGGAAAGCAGGATCACGCATGACGATTAGCCTTGGAGATACCGAACGAGAAGCAGCATGGCGCAAGGAAGTTCGCGCCTTTATCAACAACGAGGCCCCCGCAGCGTTCCAAACCGGCAGCGACCAAGGCGAGAACTCGCTGTTCGGGCGTATGGGCGCGATCAAGGAATGGCGCGACAAGGTGGTGAAGAAAGGCTGGATCGCTCCCTCGTGGCCGACGAAGTACGGCGGCGCGGACATGTCGGTAGTCGATCAGTTCGTAATGAACGAAGAATTCGCGGAGTCCGGCGTGCCGGGCAACCTGGGCGGATTCGGCGTGATGATGATTGGCCCCACGATCATCGAGCATGGCACCGAAGAGCAGAAGTCGCATCACCTTGGGCGGATCCTTCGCGGCGAAGTGATCTGGTGCCAGGGCTACAGCGAGCCCGGTGCGGGCAGCGACCTGGCCAGCCTGCAGACGCGAGGCGTGCGCGACGGCGACGACTACGTGATCAACGGTCAGAAGATCTGGACGACGGGCGCCCAGTTCGCGGACTGGATGTACATGCTGGTGCGAACAGACCCGGATGCGCCGAAGCACCGCGGCATCACCTACATCCTGGTGGACATGAAGAGCCCCGGGGTGACTGTGCAACCGCTGACGACGCTGGCCGGCACGCAGACGTTTAACGAAGTGTTCTTCGAAGACGTGCGGGTGCCGGTGGCAAACCGCATCGGTGAGGAGAACCGCGGCTGGTACGTGGGCACCACCACGCTGGACTTCGAACGTAGCTCGATCGGCAGCGCCATCGGCGTGCGGAAGGCCCTAGAAGGGTTGATCAAGCAATCGAAAGCAGAGAACAGCGAAGTTTCGTTCGAACGCAATCCGAAGGTGAAGTCCGAGTTTGTGGATCGCTGGATTGAGTGCGAAGTGGCGAAGATGCTGAGCTACCGCGTAGTGAGCATGCAAGTTGCCGGGAAGATCCCGAACTACGAAGCGAGCATGTGCAAGATGTTCAGCAGCGAGCTTTCGCAGCGCATCGCCAACCTTTCGATGCACCTTTACGGGATGCACGGAAACGTGAAGAACCGCAGCGCCATGGGTTACATGCAGGCTGTGAGCTCGACCATTGCCGGCGGGACAACGGAGATCCAGAAGGGGATTATCGCCACTCGCGGGCTCGGTCTTCCTCGCGGCTAGGGTCAGCCTTCAATCATTCCAGAGGGACGGCGCAATGCCGTCCCTTTTCGTTTGAGGGGCGCGAAAGGACGGGCGGGCCCATAATCGGCGCGATGCGTGTGATCCTGCGGGCCGGACGGATAGTACTGATCGTGGTGCAGGTCTTCTGGGTCAGCGTCTCTCTCTACCAATCGGCAATCACCCTGTTGGGGCAGCGCAAGCGCCCCCGGACAACGAAGGTGGCGACGCCCCGTTTTTGCGTGATCATCTGCGCGCGAAATGAAGAGCGCGTGATCGAAGGTGTGCTGGCGGACCTGAGCGTGCAGTCGTATCCGGCTGAGTTGATGGACGTACTGGTTGTGGCCCACAACTGCAGCGATGGGACGGCGGCGGTCGCGCGGCGGCGCGGTTCGGACGTCCTTGAGCTTCAGACCGACGCTCCCGGGAAGTCGCAGGTGATTCTCGCGGGCCTGGCGCAGCTGCGTAAGAGCTACGACCTCGTCGGTGTTTTGGACGCGGACAGCCGGGTACCGGGGGACTTCCTCGAAGTCGTGGCGGCAGCGAGCCCGGACGAGGCCTGTCTCCAAGTGGAGACGGTGCCGCGCGCGGACGGCGATTGGCTTTCGGCTGGCTACGGATTCGGACGGAGATCTCGGAACGTCTTTTGGTGGCGGCCGCGGGAGGAGCTTGGTCTGGGGACAACAATCAGCGGAAGCGGGTTCTTCGCACGCCCAGCGTTGCTTGAGCGAATCCTCCGCCGTTCGCGGACTTTGACCGAAGACCTGGAGTGCACCGCGTTACTGGCAGCAGATGGCATCCGCATCCGCTACGTGGGCGAGACCTACGTTGAGGTGGGAGAGCCGAACGAATTGGCCGACTCGCTGCGGCAACGCTCACGCTGGGCGCGGGGCCACGTTGGCGTAGTCTGGCATCTGTGGCCGCAAGTGGCACGGCAAGCTCTCCGTGGAGACCTGGGCGCGCTGGATACAGCAATCTTCCTGGTTGTGCCGACGCGCGTGTTGACGAGGACGGCGGTCAGCGGCGCGTTCGTTCTGAGGGCGGCAGGGATGCGGGGTGCATTACCGTTTGGGCCGTTGGGCGTTGCCCTGGCTGGCGAATGGCTGCTGCCGGGTGTGATTGCGGCGCGCGCGCGCCTGCTGCCGATGAATGTGGCGGGCGCCCAACTGGCGATTCGCCACGGGCTCCTGAGCTTGCTCTGGTTCCCGGTTGGCCTTTGGGCCCTGTTCACCTCGCGTGAGCGGCGGTGGGACGAATCATCTCGAAGCTCGAATGGGAAACCGGATGCCATCGAAGCGCGTTAAGAAGCAGCCTGCCCAAAGGCCGAACCGATTCAACTGGCGCGCATGGAAGACGGAAGGGGCGTTCGCGGTTGCCATCGTGGCGCTGTGCGTAACGTGGTTGCTGGGGATCACGCTGCGCGCACGACTGTGGACTGTGGACATCGACGTCGTCCGCTTCTCCGGGATCTTCCGCGTGTTCGGGCGGCAAGTGTCCGACATGATAGAAGTGGGGTTCGTGATTGCGATCGCGACGGTGTTATACCTGCTCTGCCTGCGGGCACTGCGAAAGGGCTTCCGGCATAGCTACGCGGCGGCGATTGTGGCGACAGTCCTGGGGTGCCTCTCGTTCCTGCCATCGGTTGAGCTGACTTCGCCAGACGCAGTCCATTTGGCGGCCGATGTACGGACGTTCTGGCTGCACGGGAAGATGCCGGTGACGTTCGATGCCGTGCCCTCCAAAATCGATGACCCGGTGGCGCGGGAGGTACGGGTGTTCAAAGACAACCCGAGCGGCTACGGGCCTGTTGCCTACGCCATCGGTGGGGCTCCGATCCCCTTCGTGGGGGACGGCCTGCGAGCGAATCTCTTCGGCCAGAAGGTGGTGGCTGCGATCTTCCTGGTGGTGACGGCCGCGCTGGGCGGGCTGGTGGCGAAGCAGATCGGTGGGAATCCTGGGCTGGTGACCGGACTGATCGGTCTCAACCCTTTGATGCTCTGGCAGTTCCCGGGGGATGGCCACGATGACAGCCTGATGGCGGCGATGGGGGTTGCCGCACTCTTGCTGGTGACGAGACCGAGCTGGCGGGCGCGGGGGGCGGGCGCCAGCCTGGCGGTCGCGGCAGTGTTCACCAAATTCGGCCTGCTGCTGGCCAGCCCGGTGTTGGGGGCCTACTGGTTTCCGCGCTGGCGGATGTACATGGCCGGACTCCTGGTGCTCGTTGCGGTGGGAGCGTTCGCGCTTTTCGCGTTTGAACTTTGGCCAGGCGTTGGCACGGTGGGGCCGGCGACTTCGGTGGCATCCACCACGCCGTGGGGCGTGGTGGAGAAGTGGATCGATGCACAAGGAGACGCGAGAGCGGCGTTCGTCGGGTCGGCGTACGCGCTGTTCTTTGTCCTGTTGGCGTACATCGTGGCGTACCACCGCTTGGCTGATGCGCAGGACCTGGTGACGGCCTTCGGCACCGCGATGTTCTTATTCCTGTTCGTTTGTTCGCCGGGGTACTTGCCGTGGTACCAGATCTGGTACCTGCCGTTTGCGATGATCTCGGGCCGGCGATGGCTGGTGGTGACGAGCATCGTCTTTTCGGTGGGCGCGTTCCTGCCGATCCTGGTAATCAACTGGGCGGCAGCGATCGAAGCCCAGATGCACATTTCGGACCCACTGTCCAAAACGGTGGTGGCGTTCTACCTCGCTGTAGCCGCCGTGGCGATCATCCTGCAGCGTGCGGACCGGGGGGCAGAACAGGCTGCCGAACGGCGTGCCGGACGTCCGGTCCCAGTGCGGCGGCAACGGATCCGAGGGCGCGCCTAGGACCCTACTCGCCGGCCCCTAAAGCGCGGGTTAGGACTCGGCGGCGCAGCAGTTGACGGGCGAGGCGAAAATAGCTGAGGACGTCATCCCAGCGGATTCGCCAGAGTTCGCTCGCGGGGATCTCCGTGATTCGCAGGAAGACGAACGTGGCGATGGCGGCCGAGATCGTGTAGCTGAGGGTAGTGGCCCACGCAGCGCCCGTGTAGCCAATGGCGGGGATGAGGGCGAAGCCGACACTCACGCTGATGATGCAGGAGAGGGTTGCCAGCCAGAGAGCGATCGCGGGGCGGCCGAGCTGGACGGTGAAGTAGTTGCCGATGAGCGAGGCCGGGGCGTAGGCGGCGGTCCCAATGCAGAGGATGCGCAACGGTGTAGCTCCGGCGCGATAAACGTCGCCGAAGACGATGCCGAGAAGCGGAGGCGCGATGATCGCTGCGACGACGGCGCCGCTAACGACGACGATAAGCGTATGGCGCACGCCGAGCGCGGTGAGATGGGCGGCCTCTTTGCGAGTGAGAGAACCGACGTGGGCATAGGAAGCGAGTGCGATTGCCGACGAGAAGAGCCAAAGTCCTTCGGCAACGGCCACGGAGGATGAGTAGATGCCAGCTCCTTCGCGACTGTCGAGCCCGATGACCATGAGGACGTCAACGCGGTAGTTGAAGAAGGCGATGACGCCAGCCGCGCTGGTGACCGCGCCGTACGACAACATCCGGCGCAAGACCGCACGATTAATGCCATGACGCCGTGGCCACGCCCACCAAGTGCGGCCCCAGATGATGATGGGGACCAGGGAGAGATACTGTCCCGCGGTCCAGGCCTGGAGGGCTGATTCAATGCTGCGGTGGCGCAGGATGCCGACCCACAAAGCGATGAGCGCCAGTCCGAAGGCGGCGGAAGCGGTAGCGGCGACGTTGTACCGGCTGAGTTGATGCGAGCCAAGCAGTATGCCAGAGAGCGTGTTTCGAACGACGGCAGGGAGAATCGCGAGGCCGCAGAGGATGACGACCGAATGCAGGTCCGACGGGACGAACGGGGCAACGGCAAATGCTCCCAGCGCGAGAACCCCACCGAGGATCAGCGAAAGAAGTACGCCGTGGGTGGCCACTTCTCCGGGCTCCCGGTGCTGGTTGGCAACGAGGTAGCTGGCGGCGCTGGAGAAGCTGGCGATGCCGCTAGTAACGCCGATGATGATGACGGCGGAAGCGTACACTCCACGGTCATCAACCGTGAGGGTGCGGGCGGTGATCACGCCAATTGATGCCCAGAGGAAGAGGGAAGCCACGCGATAGATCAGGGCGACGACGCTACCGAAGGCGATTCCCACGCCGAGATGGTAGACGAGGCTGTTCTTAGGTGAAGCAATGATGGAGGAGGTGGAGCGGGCGGCGGGAATCGAACCCGCACTTCAACCTTGGAAGGGTCGCGCTCTACCACTAAGCCACGCCCGCGCACCGCGTTCAGGGTAGCACGGCGGCGGATTTGGTCGAGTGTGGGACCTCAGCCAGAAGTGGCCGATGATCCGAATGAGAGCGGTGACGGCGGCGTAAAATGAGTAAGACGGTACCGGAACAGGACAGATGGCAGAGAACGATGCTACACAACTCGCCGCACCGCGAATAATTTCGCGCCGCGGCCGATTCTTCGGCGAGTGGGGCCTGCTGCCTTTGTTGGGCCTTGTGCTGGTTTCCGGCGGTTGCGACTCCAATGCGGCCGAGAGTCCCGTGAGCGCGACGCCATCCACTGTTGGCTCGAGCCCCAATA
>JBBQGT010000073.1:0-16243 GCA_038323265.1 Tepidiformales bacterium | reverse complement strand
GTGAAAACACGCGTCGCAAGGCTGATCTCGGTGCCCTTCAGTTTGCCGGGATACCCGTCCCCATCGAACCGCTCGTGGTGGTGCCGCACGAGGTCCACAACCGCGTCGTAATCGGTCACAGCGGCGGTGATTGCCGCTCCGATCACCGGGTGCTCTTCCATCGCGCGCCGCTCGTCCGGCGTCAGCGGTCCGGGCTTTCGCAGGATCTCATCTGGCACCACGATCTTGCCAAGGTCATGGATCGGTCCGCCGATCATGATCGCGTTTAGCGCCTCGCCCCCAAGGCCCAGTTGTCTCGCCACGTTGAGTGCGAGGTGCGTTGCGTGGTCGCTGTGGAATCGCGTGTAGCTGTCTCGCCGATCGATCGCTTTGACCAGGCTCCGCAATGCCTTGAGGTTTGTCACCTTCGCCAGTGCTTCCGGCGCCGCCGCACAATCGCCCGATGTTAGGCTCAATTTCGGCGAGACCGATCGGTCAAGGTGCATCTGGTCCTCGGCTTCCGCAATCAGCGCGCGGGGCGTCTCGTACCCGCGATACGCCGCTACCCCGTAGCTAATGCGCGTTGGCAGGTGATTTTTCGCCCCATCGACCACCTCAATCCGCGAGATCGCCTCACGCGCCCCGTCCAGCATCAGCCGCGCTTCCACGTCGTTCATCTCGGGGAAGACCACCACAAATTCGTCTCCCCCAAACCGGGCGAACACGGCTGGCGGGATGATGTGCTCGCGCAGCTCTTGGGCTACCCGTTTCAACACCACGTCCCCCTGCTCGTGCCCCACGAAGTCGTTCAGCAGCTTGAAGTTGTCGAGGTCCAGGAACCCGGCCGCCAGCGGAGAGTCATGCCGCTTCGACCGGTCCACGGCGTCGACAATGAACTCGTCGATGAATCGCCGGTTGGGGCAGCCCGTGAGCCCGTCAGTGTACGCCAACTGGCGATATGCCACCGCCTGCTCGGCTTGCAGGTGGCGAGAGCGGTTGGCCACCGCTTTTTGCAAAACGTGCCAGAGAATCTTGGCATCGAACGGCTTGCCCAGGAAGTCATCGGCCCCGGCCTTCATGGATTGGACGGCAACGTCGACGTCAACGAATCCTGTGATTGCCACTATCCCGCTCGCGGGCGAAAGCGTTCGTGCGCGAGTGATCACGTCAAGACCGGACATATCTGGCAAGCTGATGTCGGTGGCGATCGCATCGAAGGAAGAGTTCGTCATCTCATGGAATGCTGCCTGCCCCGTGCGGACCACCTCAACCGTTAGCGCAAACGGACGTAGCACCCGCTCGATCAGCCGCCCCAATGAGACATCGTCTTCGATTACCAGCACGCGGAGCGGGGTACAGTCTGCCAGGACGGGAAGAGCTTCCATCCCTAGGGTTATCGGTCTCCAACCACCATCCGAGAGTGCGGGTCTATTACATTCCTAGCGGTGAGCCGGCGCAGCGTTTGCGCCCGGCTTCGTGACCCAGATGCGGCCCGCCACCTGCGTCCCCATCACTACGGACCGGCCGTCCAGCCGCGCGGTCACAGTCCCTCTATAAGGAGCGACGGCCTCGAGCTTCACCAGCTCGCCTGGCCGAATGCCTTCCTGGTCGAAGAACTGCAAGAGTTGTTCGTCCTCCTCAAACACCCGGTCGATCTCCACGGTCGCGCCTTCCGCGACATCCGCCAGCGTCGTCATCGGCAACTTCCGCTGCACGCCGGGGCCCGGAATCGGGTAGCCAAAAGGGCTTCGTGTGGGCTTTCCCAGTGTTTCGAAGAGGTGTGGCTCGGTGATATCCGAAATGCCGTGCTCAAGCAGATGCGCCTCTTCGTATGCCCGCCACCACGGCACCTTCAGCACGTCCGTAATCAAGCACTCGGCCAGCCGGTGCCGCCTTACCATCTGTTCCGCCCGGTGCAATCCTTCGCTTGTCAGGTGAATAACTTTGCGGCTGTCCTGCTCAACCAGCCGATCGCGCAACAGGCGCTTCAGCATCCCGGCTACGGACGGAGGCGTGATCTCCAGCCTGTCAGCCAGCCGCACGGCAATGACGTCCTGCCCCTCATCGTGGTGGAGGCGGTAGATCGCGGTGAGGTAGTCGTCGCTCGCAACGTTCGTAACCTGTTTCGGCATGGCGCGGCTGATCGTGGCACGTCTCGCTCCTACGGCCACCTCATTGCAGGCCCCGTTTCCGGCTAAGCCGGTCGTTCGCCCGCGTCTAAGCAGCGCGCTGGCTGGAGCGCTTTTCGGCGATGCTCAACGGTAGGGTGGATCGACTGGTGACCTGGTCTTTCAACCACGCCACTACGCAAGGCGTCAACGAACCGTTTATTTCGCAGCAGCTCGTGCAGCGGGCCGCGCGTACCGCCGCTTCATGCGGGCAATTTTTCTCGCGAATCTGGTCCATCGGGATTCTCCTCTTCCAACATCTGCCCTTGTATTCGGCAGCGCTCGGAAGGTTGAGTAGTGGTAACAGTCGCGGAAATGCCGCGCGCAATCCCTAATTCGCCTGAACCTTGCTTACCCATCGGTAAGAACACGGTTCCCAAACGCCTGCTCCCGAAGTAGAGTGTGAGCGCTACCGATACCAATGAGGGGTGCTCTCTATGGCTGCCAACCCAATTACTGAATCTGGACTCGACCTTTCGTGGCTCAATCTGTACGACGATGCGGCATCAGCCGTGCCCGGCAAAAAGGGCCTGACCCTCAAAGAAATTAACCAGGGCCGCTACGGCGACGCCGCCCGCGGCGCCGGCGATATGACCTATCGCATGCGCGGCGCCGTCGCCCGCCCCGGTGCCCAGCGCTTCGGCCCCACCTACATGTCGAAGTCCGACGTTTGGTCCGAAAACTGCGTAATGCTCTACGAAGAGGCCACCCAGCGGCAGTGGTCCTCCGCCCGCGACATCCCCTGGGACACCCTTGAGGTCCTTCCGGACGAGATCGAGCGCGCCATGTGCCAGCTCTGCACCATGCTCACCGAAGTCGAATTCATCGCTGGCGACGTCCCCGGCCAGTGGATGCCGTTCGTGAGCTCGCAGGATTTCGAAGCCGGCCTCTTCCTCATGTCCCAGATCATGGACGAAGCCCGCCACACCGACGTCTTCCGCAAGCGCGCCCTCTACAACGGCGGCGGCCTGCTCGCCCAGGGCGCCGGCCTCGGCCTTCGCACGTTGCTCGAAGCGCGCGACTTCACCGAAATGTCCGTCCTCATGCATGTCCAGGCTGAAGGCTTCGTGCAGTCCATGTTCCGCATGGGCGAACTGATCGGCCAGACGGACGCCGACAAGCGCATCTTCCGCATGAGCGCCCAGGACGAGTCTCGCCACCTCGCATTCGGCGTTATGCACCTCAAGTACGTCCTCGATACGGAGCCCGAACGCCGCGAAGAGCTTCACCACTACCTGGACAAGGCCGAAGGCGATGCCGCCGGTGGCGGTTCCGGTGACGTCACCTTCCCGCCAGTGTTCGAATCCCTGGCAATCCTCCTCGGCGGTGGGGTCGACAAGTTCGATGAAGGCGTCCAGAAGTTCCTTCTCCTGCGCAAGCGCCAGATCAACGAATACGTCCATCGCCTGGAAGTTGCTGGTCTCGGTGACCGTCGTTCACGTCTCGGGCCGTTGTTCGCGCAGTTCGTCGACCCCGTTTAAGCCGCGGCGGTATCGGCCCGGCCGCGCAGCCGGGCTGATGCCAAGGCGTCCCTCAAATCCGCTCCCCACTCCGAGGTGAACCGTGTCTACTTCCGAAGCACTCGCAAAGATGTCCGAACAGATCCAGGTCGAAATCCCCCAGGACGCCCGCGATAAAGCGCGCGAACTGAACTGGGATGAAGGCCTCATCGAACTGGCGCTTTCCAAAGGGCACACCCTCCAGGAAGTCTGGCAGGCGTTGCGCGGTGGGGTGAACGGAGAAACCGCCAAACAGTTCCTCGCTGGCGGCTCCATGGTCAGGCCGGATTTCTGGTGGATGAAGGTCCCAACCGAATGGGGGATCAAAGCCCGCCCAGCCGACAAGGACCTCGGCCTCACGATCGGCGACCTCAATGTCGGCACCTACGGCGATATCCCCGACGTCTGGAACAACCGCTCAGAGATCGCCCGCGGCTCTTACCCGAACCCCATCAACGAAGACATGGGCTACACCATCTTCGATAAGGCGGTGGTCTGGGCCGATTGCGTCGTCCCGCTCTACGAAATCGCCATCCGCGACCGCTGGATCTCGTCCACGGACCTCCGTTGGGCCAGCCTCGAAGCTCTCCCGGATGACATCGAAAAGGCCGTCTGCCAGTTCATGACCGAGCAGAGCGACCGCGCCTACTATGAAGGTGCGCTGCTCAGCGGCTGGCTCCCCGAGATCAGCTACGGCTTCCACGAAGTAAAATTCTTCCTCTCCACCGTCATCTACGACGTCGCCCGCCACTGCGAAGCGTTCCGCAAGCGCGCGCTCACTAACGGCGGTGGGCTCGGCCTCCAGGCCCCCACGGATTTCTCTCGCGCCGCCCAGGAATCACGCAGCTTCCCCGAACTTGCCGCCGTTCTCTTCGTGCAGGACAGCATGCTCCTCACGCTCTTCAAAAACGGCGACGCCCTGGCCCAGAATCAGCTCGAACGCGACATGTACGCACTCGTCGCCCGCGACCGTCAGCGCCTCATGGACTACCACATCGAGCGCATGAAGCACTTCCTCTTCAAGATGCCCGATCGTCGCGAAGAGCAGAATCTCTATCTCGCCAAGGCCGAAGGGCGAATGGTCAAGGATTGGGCAGACCCCGTCGTCAGCGAACCGCTCGCCGTCCTCCTCGGTGGTGGCCGCAACAACATCGAAGCCGGTCAGGCTAAACTCGCCAGCCTCCGCAAGCAGCAGGTGGAGCAGTACGTCAAAGACCTGCAGTCCGCCACCTTCTTCCGCAACAACCTGAACGGACGATTCAAGGACATGCTCGAAAGCTGACCTCTCCAGCATCTCCCCACGCGCGCCACACGAAAACGCCATCGAAGCTTGCTTCGATGGCGTTCTCTGTAGGCTTGCGCGCCGAAGCGAATCAGGCACCTCTGAAGACCAACCGGATGCGCTTCACCAGGCTGCGCCTTTCCGATTCGGCCCGCTGCACGGAACGCGCGTCGGCTTTCATTTCGGCAATGGCCGCCTCGAGTTGGACGCCACGCGTTAGCCACAGCGGCTCCGGGTCCCCCGGGAAGATTGCTCGCTGGCTGAGTGATAACTGAAATTCGCGGGCGGAAAGATTCATGCGGTACATCTCTAGTTTCCTTCTGCTTGTGCTGTGATGGATGCCGGCCGCTGCTCCTGCATCCTGATCGTGACGATTGGTGTGCGTTCGTTTACGAGCGCCAATTGGTGCGTCATTTTGTGGGTTAGCCACTTCGGCGCTGGATCGTCCGAGACGTATCTCTTGCCAGTTCCGTAAGAGGCGAACTTTCGCGACGCGGTCAGGGTAAAGTCCAACACGGGTCATCCTCCGGGTATCAGTGGGCCGCACTCGAGCTACACAGCTGTAAGCCAATGGTCACTTGCAATTGTGAACAAAGGTGAGTCGCGGAAAGGCTTGCGGATTGGGCCCGGAGCACGCTTCAACAAGTAGCTATGGTGGCTGCGTTAGCGATTGAGAATGCGGCTGGGCAATAAAAAGGCCGTACCGCTCAAGCGGTACGGCGTCGATTTTCACCGTCTGCTGTAAGCAGTGTTAGCGGTTCGACGCGCTCCCGCGTGCGGTGAGCCGGAGGGCTGTGGTGATAACCATGTCGGCTCCTTCCCCGGGGTGTTCCCGTGTTCTCTGGGGGTGATAACGACAGTACGAGCCGGAAGGTTACTCGTCAACCCCCTTTTTCTGTGAACATTCTTACACCCCTATCCAAAGTTATGGGCGCCCGGTGCTTCGATCAGGCCCGGCAGAGGGCACGGCAGGAACTTCTCGGCGATGATGTTTGGGAACCCGCTCTTCTTGTTATCCACTCGCCCCTGGATGATCACGAACGGCGTGGCACGCACCAGTTCGCGTTGCCGTTCCTGCAACGGTGTATGGATAACCGCATTCGCCAGTCCATACTCGTCCTCCAGCAGCATGAACATCACTCCGCTCGCTGTGGATGGCCGCTGACGAGTGACTACCATCCCCGCCATCTGTACGCGCATCCCCTGGGGCAGGCGGTTGGGGTTCTGTACACCCCCAAGGTGAAGACTGGTAATTAACCCTTCGTGAAGTAGCGGGCGGACCTGCGCCATCGGGTGCTGGCCGGGGCTCAGGCCCATCCGTTCGAAATCCCAGGCCAACTCGTGCCACTTGGAAAGCTCCGGTAACTCGGCCATGTCCTGTCCGGTTTCGAGCGGCAGGCTCGCCTGCACTGGCCGTCCCGCTCCCCTGCGCGACTCTGTGCGGGCCAACTGCACGGGTTGCGTCAACAGCCCCAGTTGCCACAGCATCTCCCGGCGCGAAAGCCCAAATTCGTCCAGCACCCCCGCCCGAATCAGCGTATCTCCGTGCTCCCGCGTCAGCCCGCCGCGCGTGATCAGTTCATGCAGCGACCGGTACGGTCCGTTTCGCTCCCGCTCCGAGACGAGCTGTTGGCAGAGCGTCTGAAAGCCCGGCGGCTGCCCTCGCCGCGCCTGCCAGCCACCGCCGGTGCCCTTCACCTGTTCAAGCCCAAGACGGATATCGCCCAGTTCCGGCCACGAGCCCGCGCGGCTCACGTTGATCGCTGGCGGCAGCAGCCTGATCCCGTGCCGCGCCGCGTCGCCCGCCAACACCTCCACCGAATAGAAGCCCATCGGCTGCGCGTTGAACAGCGAGCAGTAGTACGCCGCTGGATAGTGGAAGCGTAGCCAGACCGATTCGTAAGCGAGCAGCGCAAATGCCACCGCGTGGCTCTTAGGAAAGCCAAACGCCGCAAACGCGGCCATCTTGTCGAACGCCACGCGGGCCGCGTCCTCGCTCACACCGTGCTGCTTTGCCCCCGCATAAAAATCACCAGCGATCGCCTGCATCGCTTCCGAGGATCGTTTGCGGCTCATCGCCCGCCGCAGCCGGTCCGCCTGGCCGGGCGTAAAGCCTGCAACCGCGCACGAGATCTGCAGTACCTGGTCCTGGTACAACACATGCCCCAGCGTTTCGCCCAGGCAATCCTTCAGTAGCGGCGCCAGCTCCGGATGTCCGTAATCAACGAACACCTCTTCGCCGCGAGCGAGCTTTTCGCGGTACTCCATGTACGGGTGAAATGCCCCGGCCAGGATCGGTCCGGGCCGGATAATCGCCACCTGCACGGCAAGGTCATCGATGTTTCGCGGCTGCGTGCGTGGCAGCGTCTGCACCTGGGCACGGCTTTCAATTTGGAAGACGCCCATCGTGTCGCCCTCCTGGATAGAGGCGTAAATCTCCGGGCTATCGTGCGGGATGCGCCCAAGGTCCACGCGCACCCCCTGCACCTCCTCCACAATGTTCAGGCAATCATCCACCGCCGAAAGCATGCCGAGCGCCAGGAAGTCGATCTTCACGAACCGTGCGTCATCCACCGAATCCTTGTCCCACTGGCAGACGAACCGCCCAGCCATCCGCGCTGGCTCAACCGGCACCACCGAGGAAAGTTTCTCCGCCGAGATCACCACGCCGCCAACGTGCTGCCCAATGTGCCTCGGGAACCCCGCCACCTGCCCCGCAAGCTCCACCAGGTCCTTCCAGATCGGCGCGTTTACCAGCGGGCGCAATTCGGGCACGTGCTGCATCTCAGCCGCAATGTCGCGCGCGCTCGCAAACCCGTCGCCGAGCTTGTTCAGCTTCGCCAACACCGGCGCGGGTAGTCCAAGCACCTTCCCGATATCCTGCACCGCGCTGCGGAAGCGGTAGGTGGGGAACGCCGCCACGATCGCCGCATGCTCCTCGCCGTAGCGATCGTAGATCCGCTGCAGCACTTCGTCGCGAATATCGCGCGGAAAGTCCAGGTCGATATCCGGCAACGAGTGCAGTTCGTCGTTCAGAAACCGGTCGAGGTAGAGGTTGTTCTTCACCGGGTCAATGTGCGAAAGCCCAATCAGGTAACAAACGATCGAACTGACCGACGATCCGCGGCCCCGGCCCACCGGGCGCTCATCGCTCGCCAGCTTCGAATCGCGCCCTCGCAGGTCGTGCGCAATCTCGTTCACCATCTGCAAGATGTCCCAGTAGACGAGGAAGAAGCCGGTCAGCCCGTGCTTCGTAATCAAGAAAAGCTCGCGCTCCAGCCTATCGCGTGCGTCCGCGTAAGCCGCCGGTTCCAGGGGCGTGTACTTGCGCCCAAACGCCCGCTCGCAGATCCCCCGCAAAAAGCCATCCATCGTCGAGCCTTCGGGCACCCGGTAGTCCGGCAGGCGGTACGGCAGGTCCGTCGTCAAATCAAAGCGGCAGCGCTCGGCGATCACCATGGTGTTCGAGATGGCGAGTGGGTAGCGCGCGAAACGCTGCGCCATTGCATCGCCGCGCTTCAGGAAGAACTCCGAGTTCGGCCGTCGTTCGCGGTGTGAACTATCAAGCGTCAGACGGTGCCGCACCGCCACCAGCACGTCATGCAAGCGATGGCGGCTGCGCACGTGATAGTGCGCGTTGTTTGTTGCCACTACTTCCAGCCCGGCGCGTTCGGCTAACTCCGCCAGCGACGCCACCAGTTGGCTATCGCCATACACATCGTGGTGCTGCAGTTCGATGAAGAACCGCTCGGGGCCAAAAGCCTCGCGATACGCCGCCGCGGCAGCATCCGCGCGCTGCTTCTGGCCAGCCTCCAGCAGCTGCGCAATCTCGCCCCGCCCGCATCCCGAAAGCACGATCAGCCCATCGTTCAGCTCGAACAGCCATTCGCGTTCGACTCGCGGCTCGTCCTTTCCGTACGTCCGGTATGCCTGGCTCAACAAGCGGCAGAGGTTGCGATAGCCTTCCACTGTCTCCGCCAGCACGGTCAGGTGATACGTCTCTGGAAACGCGCCATCGTGCGAGGCCATGGTCAGTTCGCAACCCGTAATCGGCCGCAGACCACGTTCGTGCGCCGCCTTTGCGTACTCCATCGCCCCGTACAGGTTGTCGTGGTCGGTGATCGCCATCGCCCCGTAGCCAAGCCGGATCGCGCGGTCCACCATCTCATCGCTGCTGCTCGCCCCCTCGCGCAACGACCAGCAGGAATGGGCATGCAACTCCACATAAGCGCTACGCGGTGGTGACCCCAAACTCGCACTCCGCCCCGTACTCGCCACCGTGCGCTCCACCGCAGATTGCCCGCCTCCCTGCGGTAATCTGGGCACTGTCGGACGAGTCAAGCCGGCCATCCGGAGAGTTTAGAACACTTGTTCTAAACTCTCAAGAGCAATTCAAACGCCAGAAGCACTACCCGAGCTTCACATCCACGCCCTTCAGCGATGCCCCAGCCGTCGTTTGGGCCGGCGTCGGGTCCGTCTGGCCTCCTGCCACCGCCCGCTCCGAAATCGATGGCGCACTCGATTCTCGCGCAACGCCCTGTTCTTTCTGGCCCATCGCTGCCCTCCACCGGAAAATGCCGCTCGGGCCGAGAGGGTGTGGCCATTCACCAGCGAAACGGAATACCCGCCGTTCTATCCCATTCGCGCCCGCACCAGCGGCGCCACTTCACTCCCGTACAGCCGGATGCCCTCCATCAACTTCTCGTGCGGCAGTGTCCCCAGACTGTACTTCAGGTCAAAACGCGAAAGGCCCAGGCCCTTCGCCACCTTCACGATCTTCGTCGCCACGGTCTCTGGCGACCCCACGAACAGCGCCCCATCCGGCCCCGCTGTCTGCTCGAACTGCTCACGCGTCATGCGGCTCCAACCGCGCTCCCGTCCGATGCGCGCCTGCATCTCCACGTAGTGCGGCCAAACCTCATCGCGCGCCTGCTCGTCGGTCTTCGCCACGTATCCCGGCGAATGTGCGCCGATCGGCAGCTCTTCCCGGTCAAACTGCTGCAGCGCCCGGTGATACATCTCCACGAACGGCGTGAACTGCAGCGGTTCGCCACCGATGATCGCCAGCATCAGCGGCATCCCGTGATGTGCCGCCCGCACCACCGATCGCAAGCTCCCGCCCACCGCCACCCAGGCGGGCAGCGCCCCGGAGGCCGTCGGCGGATACACCGCTTGCTCCATCAACGCCGAACGCGTCTCGCCCGACCACGTTACCGGCCTTTCCTTCAGCAGCTCCGCAAAAAGCTGCAGCTTCTCCTCGAAAAGCAATTCGTACTGCTCAAGGTCGTATCCGAAAAGCGGAAATGACTCCGTGAACGACCCGCGCCCGAGAATCACTTCAGCCCGGCCATTGGAAACGGCGTCCAGCGTCGAAAACCGCTCGAACACTCGCACCGGGTCATCTGAACTCAGCACGGTTACAGCCGACCCAAGCCTGATCCGGTTCGTCTGTCCGGCGATCGCCGCCAACACCACCTCCGGCGCCGACACCGCGAAGTCAGCCCGGTGATGCTCGCCAACGCCAATGAAGTCGAGCCCCAACTCGTCCGCCAGCACCGCCTCGGCAACCACGTTGCGAATCACCTGCGCCTGCGGCAGCAACTGCCCATCGGCGTCGAACGTGACGTCCCCGAACGTATCGAGCCCAAGTTGGAAGTCGTCTGCCATCGCTAGCCACACCTTTCTGTACAAGAAAGCTTACCGGCTGGCGCGCCCCGATGGCTGCCAGGCGGCGTGTTTTGTGAACGCCAAGAGGTGCGTGTCATTCGTTGCATCAGCAGGAGGTGGCCACGTCCGCTGTGGCTGGTGCAAAACGCTCGGGCAGAGGGTTTTTCGATTCCAGCAGCCGGTAGAGGAAGCCGGCTGGTTTCGTGATCGAGTAGCGCACGGGCTCGCCGTAGGAGGTGCGTTTCGCCTCGTCTGCGGCATCCAGGTCCGCGAGCACGGCGAGCGCGCCTTCGATGCGCCCGTGGTCGTAGGTGGCGAGCCAGCGGCTTGGATTGGTAACGCTTTTTTCTTGGAGGGCGTGAAAAAGTTGCTCGCGCGTCATGGTGGTGGTGTGGGAGGCGTCGAACTCTTCTTCGAAGAGTGTGTTGGTGGATGGTGATAAATCACCATCATCATGTGTGGCGTTTTCAGATTCGGAGAAGGGTGCAAAACTTGCGTCTCCTTGTGGATCCACCGGGGCGCTGATTGCGATGCCGGCGGAGGGCACGGTGACGCGATGGAGGGTGAGAAACCCGCGCCGCTGGAGTTCGGCAACGGCGGCGTCAACGCTGCGTTTCGTCTGCCACGAAGTGCGCGCAAGCTGCTGTTTTGAGCCGCGCCAGTAGACGCGGCGAGAGCCGTCTTCGGCGACCTGGGGGGAGCCGTGACGGAAGAGCGCCAGTACCAGGCGGATGGTGTGCGGTTGGGCGGGTCCGATGATCTCATCGGTCACCCAGTTAGGGATGTTCAAGGGGCGCACCGGGCGTGCCGGGCTGAGGGAAAGCTCTTGCCAGGACAAACCCCGGCCCGTTCTGTGCGCGCTTCGGATAAGGAACCCACGCGGGACAGCCTGCCGTAGTGTTGCACTACTGCGAAGGGTGCTAAGTCGCTGGCGTCACGCTGTGCAGCAGCGATGGCCGGTTCCATCGGCTTCGCCCAGGCACGTACTGTGGGGCGAGTTCGGCGACGTCGCGGCTCCTGCAACAGCATTGCTTGGCTGCGCTTTCGGGCCGTGCACCGCGCGGATCATGCCCGCGGTTGCCCAACGCGAAAGGCTCGCATAAGGCACGTTGTACTTTCTCGATGCTTCGCGGACGCCGATGCCGTTCACACTCTTGAGCCTGCCCGATGGGCCTAGGCGGGCCGCTGTCGCAGGAACCTCGGAACGCGAAGCCTAGTCAGTGTGTTTTATGGCGACCCCGAGCAGATTTGAACTGCCGATCTCCACCTTGACAGGGTGGCATGTTAGACCGCTACACCACGGGGCCGCGCGGTAACCGTTCGATGTTATGCGGCGGCCCACCCACGGGCAAGGTCATCCACCGCCATTCGCCGCAGCGCGCCGCGTTCCCTACCCTGAATTCATGCGCAGTAAACGCCGTCCCCGGGACATCAGCGACCAACCCCTCGAAAAAGTCACCCTTCGTATCGAATCGTTGGTCTTTGGCGGCGCTGGCCTCGCTCGAATGGAAGACGGACGGGTCGCCTTCGTCCTCTACGCCGCCCCCGGCGAACTCGTCGAAGCCGAGATCGAACATCCGCACAAAGACTACCTCGAAGCCGTCTGCGTCAACGTCCTCGAGCCTTCGCCGGACCGCGTCGAACCTGAATGCGTGCTCTTCGGCCGCTGTGGCGGTTGCCAGCTTCAGCACATGAACTACCCGTCGCAGCTCGTCGCCAAAGAAGCGGTCGTTCGCGAGCAACTGCGCCGCATCGGCCACCTCGATGAAGCGGTTGTTCGCCCGATCGTGGGCGCCGCGGACCCCTGGGCCTATCGCAACCACATGCGCTTCTCCACCGGCAAAAACTGGGGCGATGTCGGATTCATCCATCGTCGCGGCCGCGGCCTCCTCAAAGTCGAAACCTGTCCGATAGCCGACCCCTGGGTGAACGAACTCCTGCCCACCCTCCAGGGCAAGGCCAAAGGCCTCCACCAGGTTCAACTGCGCCGCAACGCCGCCACCGGTTCCACTCTCATCTACCCGGCGCTCAAAGACCTCGAAATCGAAACGGGACAGGAGTCCTATGTCGAAGAATTGGGCGGCAAGCGATTCCAGGTCAGCGCCTCTGCCTTCTTCCAGGTCAACAGCGCCCAGGCCGAGCAGATGGTGCGCCTCGTCGGCGAAGCGCTTCCCGCGAGCGGCGAACTGCTCGTCGATGCCTTCGCCGGCGTCGGCACCTTCGCCGCCCTCTTCGCCGATCGCTTCACCCGCGTCATCGCCATTGAAGAATCCCACAGCGCCGCGAAGGACGCCCTCGTCAACCTTGCTGACACGCCAAACGTGGAAATGCGCGCAGGGAAAGTTGAGTTGATTCTCCCTGAACTCGAGGTTCGCCCGGACGCCATCCTGCTCGATCCGCCGCGCCCCGGCTGCTTTCCCGCCGTCCTCACCGCCATCGCCGAGTTCAAGCCGAAGACTGTCGTCTATGTCTCCTGCAATCCTGCCACCCTCGCCCGTGACCTCCGCATTCTCGTCGATTCTGGCTACATCCTCGACCACGTCACACCGCTCGATATGTTCCCGCAGACCGGCCACATCGAATGCGTCTCCAAGCTCACGCTCGCTGAATCTGCGGAGTGACGCTCCCGGTCGTCCTCGCCTCGGCCTCCCCACGCCGCAGCGAACTCTTGCGCGCCCTGATCGACGACTTCGAAGTGCTCCCTTCCGATCTCCCGGAGCCGCTCAGTGGCGACGCCCGCCACGATGCAAAGTCGCTCGCTACAGCGAAGGCTCAAGCGGTTTCGAAGCTGCGGCCCGATTTTCTGGTCATCGGCGCCGACACCATCGTCTACGAAGGCGCGAACCTTTACGGCAAACCAATCGACGTTGCCGACGCGATCGCCATGCTCCAAACCCTTCGCGGGCGTCAGCATTCCGTGGTCACAGGCGTCGCCGTAGTCGCTGGCGGCCGCTCGGACGCCGGCTGGAGCGAGGCCCGCATCACCCTCACCCACCTGAGCGATGCCCAAATCGCCACCTACGTCGCCTCTGGCCGTCCCATGGACAAAGCAGGCGGCTATGCCATCCAGGATGGAGACGTGCCAACGGTCGCCAACCGCGAAGGTTGCTACTGCTGCACCATGGGCCTCCCGCTCTGGCGCTTGAAGGGGATGCTCGAAGCGCAAGGCGTCCCCTGCCGAAACCCGGACGCCGCCCTCTCGCAATGCATCGATTGCCCCGAACGCGACGGCGGCTGACCGTCCCGCTAGAATCCGCCCACACACTCCGGAGGAACACTCATGGCCTACATCGACCGCGACGGCGTCAAGGTTTACTACGAAGTTCACGGCGAGGGACAACCAATCCTTCTCAGCCACGGCTACAGCGCCACTTCGCAAATGTGGCAGGGCCAGGTGGATGCCTTCCCCGGCTATAAGGTCATCGCCTGGGACATGCGCGGCCACGGCCAGACCGATAGCCCCGAAGACCAGTCGCTCTACTCCGAAGCCCACACCGTCGAAGACATCGCCGCCATCCTCTCTGAATGCGGTGAGAAGAAGGCGATCATCGGCGGCCTCTCGCTCGGTGGGTACATGTCGCTCGCCTTCAACGTCGTGCACCCGGACCAGGTACAAGCGTTGATGCTCTTCGACACCGGGCCCGGCTACAAGAACGCCACCGCCCGCGAAGGCTGGAACGAAACCTCCGAAAAGCGGGCGGTTGCCTTCGAAACCAAGGGCTTTGGGGCTATGGGCGGCAGCGCGGAAGTGCGCGTCAGCTCCCATCGCTCCGCCGACGGCCTTGCTCGCGCCGCCCGTGGCATGCTCGCCCAGTTCGACGCCCGCATCATCGAGTCACTGCCTAACATCACCGTCCCAACGATGGTCCTCGTGGGCTCGAACGACCAGCCGTTCCTCGGCGCATCGGAATACATGGCTGCCAAAGTCCCCGGCGCAACGAAAGTCATGATCGCTGACGCAGGCCATTCCGCGAACATCGATCAGCCGGCCGCGTTCAACGCCGCCGTCACTAACTTCCTCGCGACGCTGCCGAAAGCCTGACCATCGCAGCGAGTCGTTCTCAGCCCGCGAACGCGCCCACCCGCGCCACCGCCGCCGCTGCCCGCTCGAAGCTCTGGTAGAGCGGGATCTGGTTCTCGTGGAACTTGGGCGCGATTTGGGCAACGAACTCGGCCTCGTGCGCGGGATGCAGGATGACGACGAACGACTTCGCCGACCGTTCCATATGCGCCTTGATCGTGGCCAGCGTCTGATCGAGCGATTCCGGGTGCTTCTTCCATTGGCGCGCGGCGAACATCGCTGAAAGCTCCATAGCCATCGCGTCCACGTTCGGGTCGGCGTCCAGCAGCCTCAGGATGCGCTCCAGCGTGTCGTTGCTCCCCTGGATCGTCCCCGCCATGTCCAGCGGGTTCTGAAAGCTGCCGCCGATCACGTTGAAGAAGGTGGCCAACTCAGCATACGTCTCGTCGCTGAATCGCGGCACACTCAAGCCGGCCTTCGCAAATGCGTCCGTGATCGAAACCGACTGGCCGCCAGTCTGCGCGAGCAGCGCCATCCGCGGACCGCTGGGCCGCTTGCCCATGATCAACAGCTTCATCGTGTCGATCGTCTCGTCCAGGTTGTTCGTCGCGATCGCCCCGCACTGCCGCACCATTCCCTCCCAGATCGCCTGCGGCGCCGCCAGCGAACCGGTATGCGACATCGTTGCTCTCGCACCAGCGGCGGTCTGCCCGCCCTTCCACACGATCACCGGCTTGCGTGCCGTCGCCATCTTCAGCGTCTCGAAGAACTTCCGTCCGTCTTTCACGCCCTCCACGTACATCCCGATTACTTCCGTCTCATCGTCCAACGCCAGGTATTCGAGATAGTCGCTCACATCCAGTACTACCGCGTTGCCGAAGCTCGCGCAGCGGCTCACGTGCAGCCCATTAGCGCCCGAGACAAGGCTGAACATGATCCCGTGCGTACCAGACTGACTGAGAAAGCCGATCCGGCCGTCGTCCGCAATCGGCGCGTCCGCGCTGAAGCGTACCCCCACCTTTGGCAGGTAGAGGCCCATGCAGTTCGGCCCAACGAGGTTGAAGTTCGCTTCCTTTGCGGCGCTCGTCAGTTGGTCTTGCAGTTTTATGCCCAGCTCTTCGCCCGTCTCCGCAAAGCCCGACGTAAAGAACCCCGCACCATGCGCCCCGTTCGCGATCAAGTCCTTTAGGACATAAGGCGAAACCTGCCGCGGCACGGCCACCACGGCGTAGTCGATCTCCTCGGGCACATCCGCCATCGACGTGAAGTTCTTGATCCCCAGACCTTCGATGCCCGCGATCTCTTTCGCATCGAGCTGCACGGAGTAAAGCGTCCCGCCCTTCTCCTTGAACGGCATATTGTTCTGCAGCCACATGTAGTTCGGGCCCTTATCGCCCACTACCGCGACCACCTTCGGGTTGAACATCCGGTCGAGACGGTGCCCCGGCACTGACATGGCTAAGCCTCGCTGATGACGATGCGCGCATCCACTGCCAGCGCGCCGTCCGGGTAAGCGAACACGGGGTTCAGGTCCAATTCCCGCACTTCGGGGTGCTTCTCCACGAACTCCGAGACCTTCAGGATCGTTGAGCGCAACGCCGCCAGGTCGGCGGGCGGCTGCCCGCGT
>JBBQGT010000072.1:0-16613 GCA_038323265.1 Tepidiformales bacterium | reverse complement strand
GGGGCGTGGAACGCCGCCCACCTTCGGACGCCGCGCGTGACCGAACTGCACGAACTGATGGCGGCAGCGCAAGGCCAAATTCGCCGTGTGAACGTTGCCCCCGAACTCCCCGGAGCGCTCGAATTCATTCGGGAAGCGCGCGCCCAGGGCATCGTTGTCTCCCTCGGCCACAGCAACGCTACTTACGAGGAAGCAGTGGCGGGCATTGAGGCCGGCGCGAGCATCACCAACCACACCTACAATGCGATGTCGCCGCTGGACCACCGCAGCCCTGGCCTGGTAGGGGCGACCCTGAGCCGAGACGAACTGCTCGCCGAACTGATCCTCGACCACGTCCACGTTCACCCGGCGGCCGCCGCTGCGCTCCTTCGTGCCCGCGGTAGCAGCGGCGTGGCGCTCATCACCGATGGGTCAGCAATGGCCGGGATGGCTGACGGCACCTACGAGACGCCCACACGGACGGTGATTGTGAAGGATGGAAGCGCCCGTCTACCGGATGGAACGCTCGCCGGCAGCGTGGGCACGTTCGATCAGGGCGTCCGGAACGCTGCCTCGCCCCTCGGTTCAGACCTCGGCGCACTCTCCGCTATCTCGTCAACAAATGCTGCTAAAGCGATGGGTATCGCGAGCGAAACGGGCTCTCTCGAGGCCGGGCTCTTTGCGGACCTCGTGCTCCTCGACATCAACCTGCGGGTGCAAGCGACGATCTCGAGGGGTGAAGTAATTTACCGACTGGAGAAGCAGGAGTGACCGAGCATCGCGCAATACGAGTGGCGGTGATCGGGTGTGGCCTTATCGCCCAACGATCGCACTTACCAGCCTACGTTGCCGCCAGCGAGGCCGAACTTGCCGCGGTTGTCAGCGGTCACCGGGAGACGGCGGAAGCAGTGTCGCGTGACTTCGGCAACCCGCGCGTGCTCGACTCCTGGCAGGAAGCGGTGGAATCGCCCGACATCGACGCCATCGATATCTGCACACCGAACGCCCTCCACGCACCCATTGCGATCGCGGCCGCCAGGGCAGGAAAGCATGTGCTTGTGGAGAAACCGATGGCCACCTCGTTGGAAGACGCCGACGCGATGGTGGGGGCGGCGCGAGAGGCAGGCGTGATCCTTATGGTCGCGCACAACCTCCGGTTCGTGCCGATCTACCAGGCGATGCAGAAGGCGATCGCCGAGGGCGCTATCGGGCGACCGCTTTCGGCTCGCGGCGTCTTCATGCACGCAGGCCCCGACGAGTTCTGGGGCGCGTCCTCGGACTGGTTCTGGGAGCAAGGGCAGGCGGGCGGGGGCTCTCTCCTGGATATGGGGATTCATATGATTGACCTCCTTCGCTGGATGATTGGCAGGCCTGTTCGCGAGGTCTCGGCGATGACGGCGCGCGTTCTCAAGCCAACATTCGCGGACGACAATGCGGTCGTTCTCATGCGCTTCGAAGGCGACATTCTCGCCAGCGTTCAGTCCTCCTGGACCGCCCGCCCGTTCCCTGATCGACAGATCACCATTCACGGGGAGCTAGGCCACATCGCGATGGGGCGGTCCGCCGAAGAGCCCCTGGTGATTAACCTTCAAGAGGGCGAGGGTTCGCGGAAGGTGATTCCGGCGATCCTGCCCGCCAGTACGGTTGGTGACCCATTCGTGAACTTCGTGAGGTCGATTCGCGATGGCGTGGAGCCCTTCGTGAATGGCGAGGAAGGCCGCGCGAGCCTCGCCGTAGCACTGGCTGGTTACGAGTCCGCAGAGTCCGGCAGAGTAGTCCGTCTTTGAGAGACGTCCGTGTCGTGCGCGTATCGGCAGACGAGTTTGGCGTCGCGGCTCTGGAAGAGTTACGCGTTGCCCTGCTAGCCGACACGGAACCTGTCATCGGTTTACCCACGGGTCGAACACCTATTCCGTTGTATGAAGAGATGGTTCGGCAGCGGTTTTCCTTTCCGGAAGGGTCCCAACTCTTCGCAATTGACGAGTATTGCAGTGAAGCTCCCCACGAGGGCACGAACGATGCTTTCTTCCGGCAGTGGCTCCCACGCCGGGCGTTTCCCGCCGTGGTGCTGCCGCGCCACAACGCCACCGACGCCGAAGCCGAGGTCGCCCAGTTTTGCAAACGGATTCGAGCCGCCGGCGGGCTGACCATCGCCGTGGTCGGTATCGGGGCGAACGGACACGTCGCCTTCAACGAACCAGGAAGCACGGAACTCTCGCCGTGCCGAGTCGTGAAGTTGGCGGAAACGACTCGGGCGCAGGTCGCCGACCACTGGCAGCCCGAACCCACGCATGGGATGACCCTTGGCATGGACGACATCCTCCGCGCCCGGAAAGTCATCGTCCTGGCCAGCGGGCCCGCGAAGGCCGCGATCCTCGCGGCGGCGCTAACCGGCCCCGAGACTCCAGAAGTGCCTGCTTCGTTCTTGCGCCGGCACCCAGAATTATCCGTCGTCTGTGACTCGTCAGCAGCATCGGAGCTTCGATCCTGAGCAAGGCGTGTCGGGAATACCGACTGTAGCCGCACGCCGCTGCCCAGTCATGCCGCCTACAGTCCCCGAGATCTCAGCGAGATCGAGTTGTGCCACTCCACGGCCTCATCGTGACGCCGCGATCGCTGGCGCCGTCTCCGGGTTGGCCGGGAAAGATCGGGTCGCCACACTCGTAAATCACCGTCCGGGGGCGTGGCTCGAGGACCGCCACGAACGGCTCCAAGGGGGACGAGCGAGACATGCTATGCTGCCGCTCGAGAGCAATGTCCAACGAAGCGAACCACACATCGGACGGAACCTACGCGAGCCTTCTGGAGCGGTTTTGCCGCACCAACGACATCGGGCTTCTTGCCGAGGCCGCGATTCTTAGCGAGGGTTTCATTGGCGCGAATGTGGGGCCGATGGACATCAAAGCCATCCACGACGCCGCCGTATCAAAACTCATCGACTCAAACGACTTCGATGCCTTAGTCGGCGCACACCGGGTCCTCCTAGAAGTGCTGGTGGCGTACGGCTTGGCTTTCAGTGCAATTTCGGAACGACTGCTAGCAGAGGCCGACGCGGCAGCCAGCCTCGAGCAGCTTCGGAGCGAGGACGCTGACCGGGCCGGCCAGGAACGACTCGCCCTGCTCGCCCTTGTCAGTCACGAGCTCGGGAACCCACTGATGGTTGTCAAGGTCAATGTCGCTTCGATTCGGCGGTTTCTTGAGGAACGCGGCAGTTGGCCTGAGGAACTCGACCAACGCGAAGAAGACGTCGAAGTCGCGGTAGGTCGCATGCTGGCCCTCCGCGAAGAATTGATTGCTGCTAGTCGAGATGAACGGCGAGAACTTGAGATCGTCCCCCTCCATCTCGAACGTATTCTCCGCCGAGTGGTCCGTTGGGGCGGTCTTCAGGCGTCAAAGAAAGGGATCGTCCTTACCGAAGACTGTCCGCCAGACCTGCCTTACGTCATGGGCGATGATGGTGCGGTGCAATCGATTCTCACGAACCTCATGTCTAACGCGATTCGCTACACGGAGCCCGAGGGGTCTGTGAGCGTTACGGCTCGCCATGAAGGCTCCCGTGTAATCGTTCAGGTTGCAGACACTGGCATGGGAATCTCCGAGGAAGATCAGTTACGGATTTACGAGCGGTTCTATCGTACGGATGAAGCGAAGAAGGCAGCATCCGTGGGCATCGGATTAGGCCTTGCGATTACGCGAGACCTTGTCTCGGCGCTCGCCGGGACCATCGAGCTCAGCAGCCAAATTGGACGTGGGTCGACCTTCGAAGTTAGCCTTCCAGCCAGCAGCCCGATTGCCGAAGGGTGCTTGTAGCTCGCTGATTGCCGGATCCCTTCCACCCGTTCTGCCGTCGAGTCGCGGCACGAGAGGCGAGCCCGACGTCTGCGCGACCTGCAACTCCCAGTCGCGCAGCACGGTCCGGGGGGGATTCCGATGGCCTTCTTGACATGGGGTGTAGCGTTTCATTCGAGACTTACCCCGGAGGTTTGCCACGTGGCTGACAGCGTCTACAAGATCATTGAACTGGTTGGTACGAGCACCGAGTCGTGGGAGCGCGCAGCCGCCGTCGCCGTTGAGCGCGCAGCCGGGAGCCTCCGCGACCTGCGGATCGCCGAGGTCGTCCTGCTGGACATGCACGTCGAAGACGGCAAGGTCTCGCTCTACCGGGCGAAGGTGAAGCTTTCATTCAAGTACGAGGAGCAGCCCTCAGGCTGACGGCGACTCTCTCCGGCTCCGGAGAGAGCGTCCGCGCCTCGTGCCGCCAGCGAAAGGCGCCACGATCGAGGCTGCGAGACGAGGGCCCGCACCACCTACCAGTGCGATCCAGCGGAAACCGGGCATTCCTGCGATGGCTGCCTTACGGCGCTGGCCCGATCAAGGGGAATGCAGCTCAATAGAGCGTCGCTGCTGCGGATTCTAGTGCTTCCTTGTCGGCGTCCGGCATAGGCTCGAGGGCACTTGCGGTCGCCCAGTTCTCACTGATCCGTGACGGATATCGCGCCCCCGGGATGGCTACCGATACAGACCGGTTGGTGAGCACGTACCGCAGCAAGTTGGCAGGGGTAAGAGGGCCATCGTATCCACTTGCCTGGAGGCCGCGGAGCACACTGGTCCGTCCCGAGCCGCCCAGTGGGCGCATCGCAATTACTCCCACGCCGCGTTGCGCTGCAAGTTGCACGAGCGGGCCGGAGTCCGGGTAGAAGGCAGAGTATTCGAGCATGATGGTCTCGAATTCACCACTCACGATGGCCTCGCCTGCGACATCGAGGTCGTGGGTAGTCAAACCGATGTGCCCGATTAGTCCGCGATAACGCGCGATTTTGAGCCCGGCCAGTGCTCCAGTTGCGCTCATCACCTGCTCCCAAACAGCCATCGTTCTCACGTCGTGCAACTGGTAGAGGGGGATGTTAGGCAGGCCTAGGACCTGCAGCGATCGATCGACATCCCATTGGGCGCCGTCGGCCGTGCGACTGAACGTCTTGCTGGCGATCACACACGGCGTCTCTCCCCTGGCGCGCAAAACCTGCCCGATGAGGAATTCGCTGCCGGCGTAGTCACGCGCCGTATCCACAAAGTCGATTCCGAGATCCAACGCCAGGTTGAGCGTCTCTTCCCGCTCCGGTGAATCCGGAGTGTCCATCGCCCCAAGCCCTAACTCCGAGACCACGAGACCGCTTGCGCCGAGGGTTCTCTTACCGGCCACTAATCAACTTTAAGATGATCGCGCCCATTGCGACGAGGCCGTGGGGTGGTCGGCAGGCGTTTTGTGTGATCCTGGCCTCACCCTCAGTGCGAGTCGGAGCAGTCCCAGTCGAAGCTCAGGCTGACTGCGCGAGGGCCGAGCGGACGTCCGGGGCAGTAATTCGCCCATGGGAGGCATGCCAGGCTGGCGCGCCCTTTCGGAGGATGATCAGTTGCGGAGACTCGTGTTGCACCCCCGTCGCCAATTGTATCTCCGTGCCAAGGCTGTGCCGCTGCGCGACGTCGACGACGTAAACTTGCTGGTTCAGCTCGTCTACTTGTTGCATGGCTCGAGCGTTCACCGGACAGAACGGGTCGTACAAAAACAGCATCACCGGTTGCTCGTCAGAAAGCGCAAATACTCCCTGCAATTCCTCGCCGTCAGTTATCTCGGTGTACATCGGCTCCTCCTTACAACAATTGCGACTGCGCCAATCTAGTGGTCACGGCCGTCTAGCGTGCCCTGGAACGAAACATGCCAAAGGCTTTGTCCAGCCCCAAGTCGATTCCGGCGTGCTGGATGCCAGCCCGTCCGTCGCAGGCGGGGCATGTCACATAGCGGTCAACGCCTGTGCCTTCCCATTGCGGTCGTTCGTCGACATAGCGTAGTTGCGCGCCGCAATCACGGCACTCGAGGCGGAGTTCCCAAGTCATCTGCTGCTCCTACCCTGGCTTGCTTGCCGGATCGGCTCCGTACGTGTGTTCGGTTCGAATCTTTCCGTCGCGCTTGGCTTCCCACTTTCCATCATCCCGGCGCTGAACATCGACCACGACACGTTTCGTCTGTGTGCTATCCGGCATCGGTGTTCGCCTTTCTGGTGTCAGAATGTTCCTTCTCTGGCCGCCGAACGAGTTTCGCCACGAGCGGAAGGACGATAAAGAGCAGGCTCAGCTTGCGAAACATAGTTTTACCGCTCTGCCAATCTGCCCCGGGAGCCTGGCGATCGCCCAGCGACCAGACGCCAAACGAAGAGGAGTAGGAGAGCGCCGGCAATGGCGATCACGAAACTGCCGATATTGAAGCCATCAACGCCGCCAAAGCCGAGCGCTGCTCCCACCAAGCCCCCGATCACGGCGCCTACGATTCCTATGATGGCGGTGATCAGCCAACCCATAAAGCCGCTGCCTCCGGGGTCGTCCCCCGGCATGACGACCTGGGCAATAGCCCCGGCGATGAGGCCGAAAATAATCCACGTGAAGAGTCCCATAGCGCAAACCTCCTGGTAGGTGCCAGAAGCGTATCCCCGCTGTGATGCCAATTCCGGCCCAGGACGCTACGAGGACATATCAACGCCGTTCCAATGCGTGTGCTCCACTATTTGGCGGCCTAAGATGCACTATGTTCAAAACTTGGACGGCCTCTCATGAAGAAGCGGCCGCGCTGGCCGAAATCCTCGAGGCGTACCTCAACGAGTTCGCAGAAAAAGTCATCAGCGTGGGGTATGCGGTGACGGACGAACGGCATCAGGTGATGGTCGTGTATCAAGTGCTCGAAGCGGCGAAGGATGATCGCATGGAGGCCGCCGTGACGCTGGCTGAGAACATCGTGGAACAAGCCCAGACGTAGACCATGCTTCGAACTCAGCACGCACCTGCAGGGAACGTGAAGGCGCTTCACTGCACAACGAAAAACAGCGTTGGCCGCGCCCGCTAGGCAGCTTTGGCCCTCTCCCAGACCACCAGGCGGTTTCGCCCCGAGGCCTTGGCCTCGTAAAGCGCGCGGTCGGCGCGTTCATACGCGGTCGCCAGGGCTTCCTCGCGTGAAGCACCTTCGCCTGGCCAGGCAGCCAGACCTGCACTCACGGTGACCACAAGCTTCTCTCCCCGCGGGAGCTGCGTGCTGAGACCTTCGACCACGCGGATCGCGAGTGCGATGTCCCTCATCGCGTCTTCGACCGGCGTTTCCCAGATCAGGCCAAACTCTTCGCCGCCCAGCCTGCCGAACGATGCCACACGGGGCAGTGCCTGTTGAATCGCATGGGTCACGTTAATCAGAACCTGGTCTCCAGCTGGATGCCCGTGGGCGTCGTTGATCAGCTTGAAGCGGTCGATATCAAGGACGGCGACCGCAGTAGGGCGGATCCGCACACCGTCCGCGAACCAGGCCCTCCGATTCTTGGCGCCGGTGAGGACATCGTGCTCCGCAAGGTAAACGGCTTCTCGCCGTGCGCTCTCCAAGGCAAGTGTCGAACGCTTAAGCTCGGCCTCGCGCTCAACGCTCGCCTGGAACAGGCGAAGGTTCTCGACCAGCGTTGTCCATTGACGGGCCAACAACAGGCCCATGGCAAGCATGCTTCCGACGGTTAAATCGATCCTGCCCCGACCCAATAGCACTAGCACGGCGCTGGCGGCCGCAAGAGGAAGCACCGTTGCGTACGGCAAGATCAAGCCGACGGCTGTGTGGCGATGAGCCGACGCCTCGTTGATCTTCTCACGCCCGGCACAGATCGCCGCGGCGCCGATGAGGACGTAAGACAGCTGCCAGCCGAGGTCGAGCACGGAGGCGCTGTCCACCGTGTCCTGCATGACGAGCCCGTAGGCCGAGTCCGTGACGATAAGAACGGCGGCTGCAAGGACGAGGAACGACATCGATGGCTGCAGGTCGCGCGCCGACCCATAGTAGGTAAAGACCACGATTGAAAACAGGCAGAGGTCGAGGAGTGGGTATCCCAGGGCCACCAGCCCACCGAATTGCCCGTCGGCTGTGGATTCGGCCGCCGGCCCGGCGAGGAAGTGCCAGGTCAGAAGACCCGCTACCAGCATGACGGTGAGGGAATCGGCGAAACCGCGTGCGTCCCTGAGAACACGGCCGGACCGTGCCAAGAGAATCATACCAATCGCGAACGACCCATAGCCGGCGTAGTAAAAGGCATCGGCCACGCTTGGAAATGGGGCCTCCTCAACGAGCACGAGTGAGTAGTAGGAATACCACGACTCTGCCGTCTCCCAACTGAGCAACATCAGAAGGAGGAAGCCCCAAGCCCACCTCGTCCGCCCCTGGGAGCGGAAGATGGCGCCCACGGTGCATGCGATCGCGACCAGCGGAGGCAGCTGATAGGCAACGCCCCCGAGCCACCGATGGCTGGCGCCGAACGGCAAAGCGATTGCATACAACGTGAGATAGACGAGCGCCCCGATCACGTACCAGCGCAACAACAGAAACGCCCGTCGATCGACTTTCGAACGAAGACCAACGAGGGGCTTCCCGTAGGGCACCCTCGCGCGGCGTGGACTTGATAGGTTCACAGAAACACTATCGGCACGTTTCGTTGCAATTAGCAGGTTCCCCGAGGCGGAGCGCGACGGTGCGCAGTGGATTGCCGGGGCTTGTTCCCGCCAGCATCCGGGCCATCGCGAGACGGCCGTCCCGGCGCCAAGCCCAATCAATGGCGGTATGGTGATGAACGCCGAATGCCACTTGCCTCAGCGTTGATTGCCGCTCGCCGGAAAAGCTCGAGGCAACCAAACAGCGGGCGCGGGAGTTCCTTCGCGCGCAGAGTCGCTAGGTTTCGGTCCTCACGCTCCCGTGCTCATCTCCGCGAGCCGCTCCCGTAGCCCTTCGGCCCTCACCTGCGCTTCGCTCAGCGTCGTCTCCATTCCCGAGATGACGTGCGCTGGCGCCTTCGCGCGAAACTGTTCGTTCCGGATCTGCTTGCCGAGCCGTTCGGCGTGCGCGGAAGCTTCGGCCAGCTCCTTTTCGAGCCGCGCCCGCTCCACCCTGATGTCCACTTCGGGCAGCGCGACGGCGATTTCGGTGTCCGCAACCCGTCCAAAGCCATATTCAGCGGACGGCAGTTCAGCGTCTGCAGCCACCACCCGGGCATCTACGCGAGATGTGAACTCAGTGGCGCCAAGCGTCTCTTCGAGTGCCGCCCGGTAGCCTGAGGCGCGAAGGTAGACCGCTGGCTTGACGCCGGCTTCCAGCTTCTTTTCGGTGCGGATGTTCCGGATCGTGCGGTTCACCTCAATAACATGCTCCATGGCGGTTTCAGCCTGCGCGTCCTTCCAGTTCGCACCGCTTTTCGGGAACCAGGCGATGATCAGCTGCGAGGCCATGTCGCCGTCAATCCGCTCGCGCACGGTCTGCCACAACTCTTCGGTAACGAACGGCATGAACGGGTGGAGCATCCGCAAGCCGTGATCCAGCACGTGCAGCAGCACCGTCAAGGGGCGCTCGTCCCCTGCTGTGAGACGCACCTTCGTCATCTCGATATACCAATCGCAAAAATCGTTGCGCAGAAACTCCTCGATCGAACGTGCCGCCTCGCCCAGTTGGTAGGCGTGCATCAGCGAGTCGATATCGAGTTCCAGCTGTTCGAGGCGCGACATAATCCATCGGTCTTCGAGAGCATACGTCTCGCGGTCCGATGGGTGAGGGCGCTTCACTTCCCGCGGGCCAACCTTGCCCAGCGCGAATCGGGCCGAGTTCCAGAGCTTATTGGCGAAGTTGCGCGCGGCCGCCATCCGTTCGTCGCTGAACTTCTGGTCGGCGCCCAGCGTCGCCCCGGTGAGCACTGCAAAACGAAAGGCGTCCGCGCCGTATTTCGAAGCGACGATCAACGGGTCCACGACGTTTCCCCTCGACTTCGTCATCTTTTCGCCGTTCGCATCGCGAATCAGGCCGTGGAAGAGCACCTTGCGAAACGGCATAGAGCCTTCCGCGCCGCGCTCGCGCATGTTGTACAGGCCAAACATGACCATTCGGGCGCACCAGAAAAACATGATGTCGTAGCCCATCTGGATATCGGACGTCGGATACCAGTCCCGTAGCGCCTCGGTATCGTCTGGCCAGCCGAGGTCCGCATGAGGTGCGAGCCCCGACGAGAACCAGGTGTCCAGCACGTCCGAATCCTGGACCAGTTTCCCCTTGCATTCGGGGCACGAAGTTGGATCCTCCACCTGCACAACGGTGTGCTTGTTTTCGCAATACCACACCGGGATCTGATGGCCCCACCAGATCTGCCGGCTGATGCACCAGTCGCGAATGTTGTCCATCCAGTTCAGGTACACCTTTTCGAAACGCTGCGGGACGATGCCGATCCGTCCGTCGCGCACCGCGGTAGCCGCGTCCCCGGAAAGCGAATGTCCCGGTTCGTACTCCTTGCGGGTGTCCAGCCACCACTGTTCGCTCGGTAGCGGCTGGATAACTGTGCCGCAGCGGCTACAGTGGCCGACGCTGTGCGTGTAGTCCTCGATGTGATCGAGGAACCCTTCGTCATCAAGGTCAGTCAGGATCGCAGCGCGCGCGTCCTCGGCCGCCATCCCCGCGTACGGGCCTGCCTCGTCGTTCATCCGCGCCTGGAGATCCATCGCGATGACCACCGGGAGGTCGTGGCGCTGGCCTATCTCCCAGTCGTTCGGGTCGTGGCCGGGCGTCACTTTCACTGCGCCCGTGCCGAAGTCGGGCTTCACCGCGTCGTCGCCGACGATCGGGATCTCGCGCCCCATGATCGGCAGCATCAGCATTCGCCCGATTTTCTCTTCGTAACGGTCGTCCGCAGGGTTCACGGCCACGCCGGTGTCTGCCACCATCGTCTCTGGCCGAGTGGTGGCTACCGTCACGTAATCCGGCAGAGGCATGCCGCCCTCGCCAATGATCGGGTAGCGAATAAAGTAGAGTTTGGCGGCGTCCTCGAGGTAGTCCACTTCCAAATCGCTGAGCGCCGTCTCGCACCGTGGGCACCAGTTGATGATCCGCAGCCCGCGATAGATCAACTCCTTCTTATAGAGGCTCACGAAAGTCGTGCGCACAGCCTTCACGATCTTCGGGTCGAGCGTGAAGACGCTCTGGCTCCAGTCCGCGCTCGCGCCGAGCTTGCGGTGTTGGTCCGAAATGCGACTGCGGTACTTCCGCACCCACATCCACGTGCGCTCGACGAACCGCTCGCGGCCGAGTTCCTGCCGTGTTAGCCCTTCCTTCGCAAGCTCTTTTTCGATGACATTCTGCGTGGCGATGCCAGCATGGTCCTCGCCCGGCACCCACAGCGTTGAGTCGCCCTGCATGCGGTGCCAGCGCACCAGCGCGTCGGTGATTGCATCCTCCATCCCGTGGCCGAGGTGCAACTCACCGGTCACGTTGGGCGGCGGCATGATGATGCAGTACCGCTCCCGGTCTGGTGCTTCCCGTGGCTGAAAATGCCCGGCCCGCTCCCACATCTCGTAGATGCGGCTCTCTACGCTCGCCGGCTCGTAGGCGGGGGGTAGGTTCGAGCCGGACGGTTGCGTAGTCATGAATGGCCTCGGGAAGAGTAGTGATGGCCCTAGGGCCACCTCTTAACAGTGTATCAGCGAAGATTCGAACGACCGAAGACCCTCGGTTCCGCGCCGCTGTGGACACAAATCCCTACTTCACTTCAACCTTGCGGAAGAGTGCCCAGAGCGCCACGTCGTATCCCGATTTCATCGCTCCGCAGATCAGGAACGGCAGACCGGCGAACCCGCTGCTGAGCAACGCCCCGCCGATCGACGGCGCGCCGGCTGAGGCAACACTGCGGGACAAGCTGGTAACCGCCGCCGTTGCTGCGCGCTCCTCGGGTTCGACGATGCTCACGATGAGCGCCGATCGCGGCGGCACGTCCATCTGCGAAAGCATCGACCGCGCCATCAAGAAGGAGATCGCAACGGCCGCGTTGGGAGCGAATGCCACCCCCACGAGAAAGGCATTCGACGGGAGGTGCGTGAAGACCATCGTGTTCACCAGTCCAAACCGCATCGAGAGCCGTGAGGAGATAAGGAACGAGACCGCCCCGAACAAGCTGGTCCCGAAGAACACCGCGCCCGTGGTCGCGGGGTCCAGTTCGAACTTTCGCAGCAAGTAGAGGGCGATGATGCTCTGCACCACCAACGCGCCCGCGAACGCGTCCGTCGCAAACAACGCTGAAAGCGTGTACACCTTGCGCCGAGACGGCCCCAGCCCGGTGCGATTCTCGGTCTTCACCAGCTCCGCCGCCGGTGTGAGCTTCATCGTTAGCAAAAGGGTCCCAACGCCGAGCGCCGAATAGAGCACGAAGAGCAGCCGGATGGCGCCCAGTGTCCCGACACCGGGCAAGTGTTCGAGTAACACGGTCGAGCCGCTCGCCAGTGCTCCAAACGCCGCCGCCAGCGACCCGACGACGCTGAACCGCGCGAACAGGTTGACCCGATTCCTTGCGTCGCTCTCCTGGGCGAGGATCGCCTGCTCGATGGGCAGGAATGACGAAACGTCGCCCGACGTAGGGTTCACCGTTCCGATGAACGCAACGCCCAACAAAATTGCCAGCGACGAGCTGGCTGCGTACGCCAGTCCGGTTGCAATCGCCAGGAACGCGGCCCAGATCAGCAACCGCCGCCGTCCAATCCGCTCCACGTACTGGCCAACCAACCAGGTGGTAACCGAAGTACCAACAAGCGCGCTCGTGGCTACGAGCCCGGCCTCGAACCCGCTGAAGCCGATGGCATTCGCATACTGGGCCAGGGCCACGCTCATCATCCCGTCGCCGAAACTGCGCAGCCCCTTCGTCCCGAACACCACCTGGCGTGTGTTCACTGCTGGCCGAACAGCCCGGAAGTCAGAGCCTCCGGGGTGGTACCTCGATCTCCTGAAGCTGTGACAGTGAGGTGGGACATGCCCGGAACCTACGCGCCGCCGCCGTTTCAGTCGCGCCAGGGGTGCTTGCCGCTCGTCTCGAAACTCTGCCTCTCTGGTTCGACCCTACCCCGCGGCGGTCACCGGAAGCTCGTAGCCGGGCACAAACTTGCGCCACTCTTCTTGGGAGTTCAGGTACTGAAAGAAGCCGTGGTAGATCGAAAGCCGCGGGATCGCTGGTTCCCGCGCCATCGCCATGCGCGCCTCAGCCGGTGTTCGGCCAGCCTTGCGGTGGTTGCACGGCTTGCAAGCGGCGACCAGGTTGTCCCATGTGTGCGGCCCGCCGCGATGCCGCGGCACCACATGGTCCAGGGTCAGGTCCCGCGTGCTTCTCCCGCAGTAGACGCATGCCCAGCCATCGCGCGTGAAGATCTCGCGGCGCGTCAGCCGGATCTTGGGCCGCGGCCTGCGGATCATCTGCACTAGGCGTATGACGGATGGCAGCACGTAGGTCATCCGCGCGGTGCGAAACGCCGCCTGGGCGTTCTCAATCACTTCAGCTTTTCCGCGCAGCACCAGGACTATGGCGCGCCGCACGTTGCAAACGTTCAGCGGTTCGTAGTTCTGGTTCAGCACGAGGACGGTTACCCCATCCATTCGCTATGCCGCCTTTGAGCGATACTACCAAACGCACATGCGCATTCGCAATTTTCTGTCGCGCTGATTAGCCCACCGAAACGGTCCATTCGATCTGCGGCGGCCGCATCGCCGCGCAAACTGGACCGCCGAGCGACCGCATCTCCATGAGACTGAAGCTGCCTGAAAGAGTGCCGCCCGCACGCGCCATCTGGAGTAGCCGGGGGTCGATTGCGTTAAGCATCACTTTCGCTCGCCGAAACATCGTGAACCCGCCGTCCTCCGCGACATCGCCCCAGCTGAGGTAGATGAATTGCTCGCCCGGAGTGCGGGACCAACGGCCCTCGAAAGTCCGACCCGTCGCCTCCACGCGCCGCTTTCGTTTCAACGTCCAGCGTCCAGGAAATATTCATCGAGTCGCCTGGGAAGAGGTCAACCACTTCTTTTCGTCGCTGAACCCCGACGTGGACGTTCTTGAAGTTTTCGAACTCACGGCCCGGTGGGTTTGAACCCGTCAATTCGATGCGCAACACGGTCGGCTCAGCCGACATGAGAGGTGTGGCGGCTCCACAGCTTCAACGTCTCGCGAAGCTGCGTCATGGTTGCCGGGTCTACCGTCGCCGAATCCAATACGCAGTCCTCGAGGTGTCGGTTGAGGATCAGCAAACTCGCCGATTCGAGGCCCGAGCGTGCCGCCAGCAGCTGCGTGAGTACGTCCTCGCAGCAGCGCTGTTCTTCCAGCATTTTGCGCAAGCCCCGCACCTGCCCTTCGATCCGGGCCAGGCGGTCCAGCAGCTTCTTGTTCTCTTCGGCGTCCATGTTTTCTTGCTCCGGGGTATTGACGGACATACCCACTGGGGGTATCCTTAGGTCACCATACTACGGGATCGGGATATGTCAATCTCCACGGAGGGCGGCAAAGCCAAAGGTCCTGAGAGGAAGAACAACAATGGCTGAAGTACGCGACACCACCGACATCACCTGGGACGCTGACGTCCTCAAGAACGAACTCCCCACCCTCGTCGATTTCTGGGCGCCGTGGTGCGGCCCCTGCCGCATGGTCAAGCCGATCGTTGAGGAACTCAGCGAGGAATACGCCGGCAAGGTCAACTTCTACAAGATGAACACGGACGACAATCCGCAGGTTCCGAGTAAGTTCGGTATCCGCAGTATCCCTTCGCTTCTCATCTTCAAGGACGGCGAGCTCGCTGGCACAATCGTCGGGTTCCGCCCTAAGGGCGACTTGAAAAAGCGCATCGACGAAGTCCTCGCCTAAGAACCGGGCACTACTCATCGCACACCCGAAAGGGCCGCCCGGCTAACGGTCGGCCCTTTAGCTGCTGGGCTGACCGTGTTTCGAAAGGACCTTGACCCCAAATGAGCGACTATGAGATCGCCATCATCGGTGGCGGAGGCGCTGGCCTTACAGCCGCTCTCTACGCGGGCCGCGCCGGACGCAAAACAGTCGTCTTCGAGCACATGGTCACCGGTGGACAGATCGCCACAACTAGCCTCGTTGAAAACTTCCCCGGTTTTGTCGACGGAGTGGATGGTTTCGAGCTTGCGCAAAGCATGCTCAAGCAGGCAGAGAAGTTTGGCGCAGAAATCCGCTACGAAGGCGTCGAATCAATCACCCGCCGCAAAGACGGGGACTTCGAGCTCATTCTTGGCGGCGGTACCGTCTCAGCCAGGGCGGTCATCGCCACCGCCGGGGCCGGATACAACCACCTCGGGGTGCCCGGCGAAGAGCGTCTCACAGGTCATGGAGTGAGCTACTGTGCCACCTGCGATGGCGCGTTCTTTAAAGACCAGGACGTGCTCGTCGTGGGCGGCGGCGATGCGGCCCTCGATGAAAGCCTCTTCCTCACCCGCCTCGTCAAGAGCGTCACGATCATCCACCGCCGCGACGCTTTGCGCGCCAGCAAGATCCTCCAGGATCGCGCCTTCGCTGACCCGAAAATCTCGTTCCGTTGGGATACGGTGGTCGAAGAGGTCCTCGGCGAAGAGTCGTTCACCTCGGTGCGCCTGAAGAACCTCAAAACTGGCGAAGCTAGCGTTCTGCCGGCGGCGGCGCTTTTCGTCTTCATCGGCCAAACCCCGAACATGTCACTCCTCGAGGGACTCGTGGAACTCGATACAGGCGGCCACGCGCTCGTCGATCTGCAGATGCGCACCAGTGTGCCCGGCCTATTCGTTGCTGGAGACCTGCGCACCGAGGCTGCTCGCCAACTGGTCGCAGCCTGCGGAGACGGCGCCACTGCGGCTATTTCGGCCGAACACTACCTGGCGCAGAGCAAACTCTGAAGCGTCTTCTGAGGACGTGAGCCCGCCGCTACAGGTCGTCAGCGCCGGGCAGTCCCTGCGAAAGGCTTTCGTAGCGCCGGGCATACTTGCCGACATCAGGCTCTGGGCCCATCGCCGCATCGACTTCCTTGCCCCACTTTGCTTCTGCCTGTGCCAATTGGTCGCCCATCGTCAGGTGGCGCGAAAACGCGCTTACGATGCGCTTCATTTCGTGGCCCTTTTCCTTGCCCGCTTTGGGGCAGGCGGGAGCGGGGAAGTCGATCTGCATCGAACGCTTGAAGACTTCTTCTTTCGTCCAGCATTTCGGACACAAAAACTCGTAAAGCGGCATGCCCTCAGCGTACACGAGCGCTGCTCGGCTTGCGACGGGGAAACCCGATCCACCGGCGCCAACCGTCGCGCTAGCTCCGTTCGCCGCCTATACTCGCTGAACCAGCATGTCCAGAGGTGCGACGTGAGTGAGACTTCGAACTATCGCTCAGAGCTAACGTCCCGGCTCCGCGCAGCTACGGACGACCTCGCATGGCTTGTCCGCGGACTCTCCATTTCGGACGCCGCCTACAAGCCCACTGACGCCGAATGGTCGGTCCACGAACACATCTCCCACGTCCGGGACATGGAGCAGGAAGTCTACCTTCCTCTCCTCCGTTGGGCGACGGTCCCCGACATGCTCGACCCACTTGACTACAACCGCCGGGATTGGCACGAGCGGCGCTACGACTCCGATGAACCTCTCGCCGAAATCATGAATGGCCTTTCGCGCATCCGCGATGAAGAACTGGCCATCTTCCGAAATATGCCGGACCACATCTGGACCCGCTTCCGCACAGACACTCGCTGGGGCCCGATTACCTGTCAGTGGCTGGCCGAGCTCATGTACCGCCACGCGCTC
>JBBQGT010000071.1:0-16705 GCA_038323265.1 Tepidiformales bacterium | reverse complement strand
CGCACGGTTCTCGGCGAAATTGGCCTCACCCCGCGCGCCAAGAAGGTCATTGAACTGGCGGTCGACGAAGCTCGCCGCTTGAACCACAGCTACATCGGCACCGAACACCTCCTTCTCGGCCTCGTGCGCGAGGGTGAAGGCATCGCCGCCGGAGTACTCGAAAGCCTCGGCGTGAACCTCGAACGCGTCCGCGCCGAAACTACCCGCATCCTCAGCCAGTCCGCGCCCCAGGCCGCGGCGGCCGGCAGCGGCGCCCGCCAGGCGACCCGCACCCCCACGGTCGACCAGCTCGGCATCGACCTCACCCAGGCTGCTCGCAATAACCAGCTCGACCCCGTCATCGGCCGCTCGAACGAACTCGAGCGCGTCGTCCAGATCCTCTCCCGGCGCACTAAGAACAACCCGGTACTGATCGGCGAGCCTGGCGTTGGCAAGACGGCCATCGCCGAACTGCTCGCTCAGCGCATCGTCAGCGGCGACGTCCCCGAGACGCTGCAAGGTAAGCGGTTGCTTACCCTGGACATCGGCTCGCTTGTCGCGGGCACCAAGTACCGCGGCGAATTCGAAGAGCGCCTGAAGAAGGTCATCGAAGAGATCAAGGGCGCCGGCAACTGCATCCTCTTCGTCGATGAGCTGCACATGCTCGTCGGCGCTGGCGCCGCCGAAGGCGCGGTGGACGCCGCGAACATTCTCAAGCCCTCCCTCGCCCGCGGCGAGCTGCAGTGCATTGGCGCCACCACGCTGGACGAGTATCGCAAGCACATCGAACGCGACGCTGCCCTCGAACGGCGCTTCCAGCCGATCATCGTGGAGCAGCCCTCCGTCGAAGAGACGGTGGAGATCCTCAAGGGCATTCGTGCCCGCTACGAAGAGCACCACAAGCTGAAGATCAGCGACGCCGCCCTCACCGCCGCCGCCGAACTCTCCGCCCGCTACGTCATCGACCGGTTCCTGCCGGACAAGGCTATCGACCTCATCGATGAGGCCTCCAGCCGCGTCCGTATCCGCCGCGCCTCAACCCCGCCGTCCCTCAAAGAGGCGATGAAAGGTCTCGAGAGCCTCCGCCGCGAGAAGGAACAGGCGATCGGCGCGCAACAGTACGAATACGCCGCTGAACTTCGCGATCGCGAACTCAAGCTGCAGGAGAAGATCCGCGAGATGGGCGACTGGGACGAAGGCGAAGAGGGCATCGCCACGCCGGTCGTCACCGAAGAGGACATCTCGGAAGTGGTCTCAATGTGGACCGGCATCCCTGTTGCCCGAATTGCCAGCGAGGAAAGCGCCCGCCTGCTCAAGATGGAAGAGTCGCTGCGTGGCCGCATCATCGGCCAGGACGAGGCGATCGAGACCATCTCCCGCGCTGTCCGCCGAGCCCGCGCCGGCCTCAAGGATCCGCGCCGCCCAATCGGCGTGTTCCTCTTCTGCGGCCCAACCGGCGTCGGAAAAACGGAGCTCGCGCGCGCGCTCGCCGAGTTCATGTTCGACTCCCAGGAGAACATGATTAAGCTCGACATGAGTGAGTTCAGCGAAAAGCACACCGTCTCACGGTTGGTCGGCGCCCCTCCCGGGTACGTCGGCTACGACGACGGTGGCCAGTTGACCGATACCGTGCGGCGCAAGTCGTACTGCCTCATCCTCCTCGACGAAATCGAGAAGGCGCACCCGGAAGTGTTCAACCTCCTCCTGCAGATCTTCGACGAAGGCCGCCTGGCCGATGCGAAGGGCCGCAAGGTGGACTTCCGCAACACCATCCTGATCATGACCTCGAACGTTGGTTCGGACCTAATCAAGCGCGATTCGAACCTTGGCTTCAGCGTCACCGGCGAAGATGCCAAGAACTTCGAAGACCGCTACGCCCGGATGAAGGAGAAGGTCCTCGCGGAACTGAAGAACGTCTTCAAGCCTGAGTTCCTGAACCGCGTCGATAGTACCGTCGTCTTCCGCACGCTTTCCAAGGAAAACATCCGCGCCATCGTGGACCTGGAACTGCGCAAGGTGGAGAAGCAGTTGTCGCAAAAGGGCATCGGCATCGAAGTCACGGACTGGGGCAAGGATTGGCTCGGAGACAAAGGCTACGACCAGGTCTTCGGCGCCCGCCCGCTGCGCCGCGTCATCCAGGACAACATCGAGGACAAGCTCAGCGAAATGCTGCTCGGCGACAAGTTCGCCGCCGGCGACACCGTGAAAGTTACTGCTCAGCCGGATAATCCGGAAGCAGGCCTCGAAATCGAAGTCGTCAACGAGCCGGCGCCCGTCGCGTAACGGCTTAGTCAAGCAACCGCCAGCGGGCGCCGGACTCTGTTTTCGGCGCCCGCTTCGCAGGTTGACGGCTGCCTTCTCTTGAAGCTAAGCTAATAAGCGGCTCACCATGCCCAGAGTTTCCCCCACACATTGTTGATTCGCTCAACGCCCCTCTATCTATTCGCCCTTAAGTCCTGAAGGAGTTGCTACAGGATGACCGCTACGCGTGACGTGGTGCGCGGGGGATTCGTCCCCCTCGAAGTAAAAACCTACGGCCAGATCCCCAACGTGCTCGAAATCCCGAGCCTCATCAAGATCCAGCTCGATAGCTTCGACTGGTTCAAGCGAGAAGGGTTGAAAGAACTCCTCAGCGAGATCTCTCCGATCCAGGACTTCACTGGTTCGAAGATGGACCTCGTCTTTGGCGATTACGAGTTTCGCGCCCCTAAACATCCGATGGCTGAGTGCCGCGAACGCGACATGACCTACGCGGCGCCGCTGTTCGTCGATGTGGAACTGCGCATCAAGGAATCCGGCGAAATCAAGGAGCAGCGGCTCTTCTTCGGCGATTTCCCCCTGATGACGGACAAGGGCACCTTCATCATCAACGGCGCCGAGCGCGTTGTTGTCAGCCAGCTCGTCCGCTCGCCGGGCGTCTACTACACAATCGAAACCGATGCCGCGACCGGCAAGCGGCTCTGCCACGCCAAGTTGATCCCGAATCGCGGCGCCTGGCTCGAGTTCGAAACGTCCAACCGCGACGTCCTCTACGTGAAGGTCGATCGCAAGCGCAAGATCCCCGTAACCACGCTCGTCCGTGCGATCGACGTCCCCGGACTCCTGCCAGGTGATAAGGACAACCCGCGTTTCGCCAAGTACTTCAAGGCCATTGAGGCCGGTGACGACAAGGCTCGCGACTCTGCCTCCCGCGAACTCGAGCAGGAGCTCGGCACCGATGAGCGCATGATCGCCATGTTCGAAGAAGTGGATACGAGCGACATCCGCCCATTCCTCACCACTACCATTAGCAAGGAACTGCCGCGCGAGGCTGTGAAGAACAAGCACGACGCGCTGCTCGAGTTCTATCGCAAAATCCGTCCCGGCGACCCGCCAACGCACGACAACGCGCGCACGCTGCTCAACCAGCTCTTCTTCCTCGCGCGCCGCTACGACCTCGGCCGCGTCGGCCGCCACAAGCTCAACAAGCGACTCGAACTGACTGACCCCACGGTTCAGCGTTGGCTGCGTCCGTACGACCTCGTGAGCATCATTCGCGAGCAGGTCAACATCAACAACGGTCGCGGCCACAGCGATGACATCGATCACCTCGGCAACCGCCGCGTGCGCGCCGTGGGCGAACTGATTCAGCAGCAGTTCCGCGTTGGCTTGCTCCGTATGGAGCGCGTTGTTCGCGAGCGCATGACGATTACCGACCCGGAAGAGGCAACGCCAAGCGCGCTGATCAACATCCGGCCAGTGGTCGCTGCCATGAAGGAGTTCTTCGGCGGCAGCCAGCTTTCTCAGTTCATGGACCAGACGAATCCGCTTTCCGAACTGAACCACAAGCGCCGCCTCAGCGCACTAGGCCCCGGCGGTCTCTCTCGCGACCGTGCCGGGTTCGACGTGCGCGACGTGCACCACAGCCACTACGGGCGCATCTGCCCCATCGAAACGCCAGAAGGTCCGAACATCGGCCTCATCGGTTCGTTGGCCACTTACGCGCGCCTGAACGATTTTGGGTTCATCGAAACCCCGTACCGCCGCGTCGCCCGCGAACTCAGCCCGGACGATGCAACCATGGTTGGCCAGACGGTTCGCGATGACGTTGTGAATGATGACGGCAAAGTGATCGTCGCCGGCGGCGAACTAATCGACGCGGCAATCGCCAAGAAAGTTGCAGCCGCTGGCCAGCGCGTAACCATTCGCCCCTACGTCACAACCGAAATCGCCTACCTCACTGCAGACGAAGAGGACAAGTTCATCGTCGGCCAGGCGAACACCCTGCTCGACTCCGACGGTCGCTTCATTGATGACAAAATCGAGGCCCGCGTCGCCGAAGACTTCAAGATGGTCCAACCGCACGAGGTGGACTTCATTGACGTCTCCCCGAAGCAGATGGTCTCGGTAGCCACGGCGTTGATCCCGTTCCTCGAACATGACGATGCCAACCGTGCGCTCATGGGCGCCAACCTGCAGCGCCAGGCAGTGCCGCTCGTGCGTCCCGAAGTGCCTCTCGTGGGCACCGGGATGGAGCGCCGCACCGCCGTCGATAGCGGCCACGTCAAGGTCGCCGAAGGCGCTGGCGAAGTGATCGAAGCGACGGGCAACCGCATCGTCATTCGCTACGACGACGCCAGCCTCGAAACGAATCCGGTGACCTACCCGCTCACCAAGTTCACGCGTTCCAACCAGGGCACTTGCCTCAACCACCGTCCCATCGTCGTCCGCGGCCAGCGCGTGGAACTGGACCAGCCGATCGCTGACAGCTCAAGCACTCAGGGGGGCGATCTCGCCCTCGGTCAGAACGTGCTTTGCGCCTTCATGAGCTGGGAAGGCTACAACTACGAAGACGCGATCATCATCAGCCAGAACCTGATCCGCGAAGATAAGTTCACTTCGATTCACATCGAGAAGCACGAAGTCGAGGCGCGCGATACCAAGCTCGGGCCTGAAGAGATCACCCGGGACATCCCGAATGTCGGCGAAGAGAGCCTTAGCGACCTCGATGAGGATGGCATCATCCGCATCGGCGCCGAGGTTCGCGAAGGCGACATCCTTGTCGGCAAGATCACGCCCAAGGGCGAAACCGAACTAACCGCCGAAGAGAAGCTCCTCCGGGCGATCTTTGGCGAAAAGGCGCGCGAAGTGAAGGACACCTCGCTGCGCGTGCCCCACGGCGAGCGCGGCAAAGTGATCGATGTAAAAGTCTTCACGCGCGATACCAACGAAGGCCTACCGGCGGGCGTGAACAAGCTCGTGCGTGTCAGCATCGCCCAGCGGCGGAAGCTCAGCGAGGGCGACAAAATGGCCGGCCGCCACGGCAACAAGGGCGTCATCAGCCGTATTCTGCCGCGCGAAGACATGCCTTACCTGCCGGACGGCACGCCGATCGACATCATCCTTAACCCCATCGGCGTCCCAAGCCGCATGAACATCGGCCAGGTGCTGGAAACACACCTTGGCTGGGCCGCTAACGTCCTCGGTTTCCGGGCCGTTACGCCTGTGTTCGACGGCGCCAAGGACATCGAGATGGACGATGCCCTGGCCCGCGCCTGGATGGCGGCCGAATCGGGCGCCGTCTACTTCATCGATCCACGTGACCGGGGGTTCGATGTCGACCGCTGCGCAAGCTGGCTGGAAGAGAAGGGCTATGACCCGCGGCCAATCCTGCTCACGCCTGAGAACGGTGCGGCCAGCCGCGCCTGCCTCGAAATCTGGTTGAACGAGCACCTCGTCGCCGAGGGCAAGAACCAGATTGGCAAGGGCAAGAAGAACCTCGAACAGCTCGAGACCCAGGCCCAACAGGTCTACAAAGACACCGGCGTGGCTCCGCCGCTCTTCGGCAAAACCGTCCTTCACGATGGCCGTACCGGCGAAGCGTTCGACCAGCCGCTCACCGTCGGCTACATCTACATGCTCAAGCTCATCCACCTGGTGGAAGACAAGATCCACGCTCGCAGCACCGGCCCCTACTCGCTCATCACCCAGCAGCCGCTCGGTGGTAAGGCGCAATTCGGCGGCCAGCGCTTCGGGGAGATGGAAGTCTGGGCGCTGGAAGCCTACGGCGCGGCTCACATTCTCCAAGAACTGCTCACTGTTAAATCGGACGACGTTGTCGGCCGCGTAAAAACGTACGAAGCGATCGTCAAGGGCGAAGACGTGCTGGAACCTGGCGTTCCAGAATCATTCAAGGTGCTTGTCAAAGAACTCCAGAGTCTGGGCCTCTCGGTTGAGGTGTCCAACGACGATGGTGGCGCGGTCTCGTTTGTGGAAGACACCACCAACGACATGCCGGAACTGGGGATCAACCTCTCCGGTTTCGAAGCGGAGGATCTGTTCAATGCTCGAAGTCAATGATTTCAATCAGGTAAAGATCGCTCTCGCCAGCCCGGAGCAGATTCGCTCCTGGTCTTACGGCGAAGTGACCAAGCCTGAAACTATCAACTACCGCACGCTCAAGCCGGAAAAGGACGGGCTCTTTTGCGAGAAAATCTTCGGCCCTACCAAGGACTTCGAGTGCTACTGCGGTAAGTACAAGCGCGTCCGCTATAAGGGCATCGTCTGCGACAAGTGCGGCGTGGAAGTCGCCCGCGCAAAGGTGCGACGCGAACGCATGGGCCACATTGAACTGGCCAGCGCGGTCAGCCACATTTGGTTCGTCAAAGGCACCCCGAGCAAGCTCGGGCTGTTGCTTGACATGTCTCCGCGCAACCTCGAGCGCGTCCTCTACTTCGCTCAGTACATGATCACCGAAGTCGATGACGACGCCCGCAACCGCGAACTCGAGCACCTCCGCACCGAGATGGTAAGCACCATCGAAGAGCGCGTGGCCGATGTCCGCCCGCGCCGCGAAAAGCTCGAAAGCGAACTCGAACAGGCGAACGAGCAACTCCAGGGCAAGGTCGAAGAACGCAAAGCAGTCATCGGCAAGGAGCGCCAGATCTCTCGCGAAGCCCTCGGCGCCGCTGCCGAACGCGCCATCAAGCAGGCCGAAGAAGCCAAGGGCACAGCACTCGCTGCCGAGATCAATATCGCTGGCGATGTCCTTCTCGAAGCCGGCGTGAAGGTCACGCAGGCTGCTGTCACCCGTGTCCAGCGCGAATCCGAAAAGCGCCTCGTTGCCTTTGACAAGGAGACCGAGAAGCTGAAGAGCGCCGAGTCTCTCGTCGCCGACAGCGCCCTCGATGACGCCAAGGCCGCCCTTTTTGATGAACTGCATCCTCTGCAGGTCAAGGAGAAGGGCATTCGCGACGAAATCGAGCAGCAGTACAGCGAGCGCCTCAAGGATCTCGAAGAACTGAAGGACCCGATCCGCGACGATCAGGTCGTCCTCCTCACCGAGACCCGCTACCGCGAACTGTCCGATCTCTTTGGCGGCGTATTCAAGGCAGCGATGGGCGCCGAAGCGGTCCTCGCCGTCCTCGAACGCGTCGACCTGGACTCCATGAAGGCCAAGCTCAAGGGTGAAATCCTCACCGCCAGCGGAATGCGCCGCAAGAAGGCCACCAAGCGTCTAAACGTTGTCGAATCGCTCATGAACTCCGGCAACAAACCGCAGTGGATGGTCTTCCAGGTGCTGCCCGTGCTTCCGCCGGACCTGCGCCCCATGGTGCAGCTTGACGGTGGCCGCTTCGCTACCAGCGACTTGAACGACCTCTACCGGCGCGTCATCAACCGCAACAACCGTCTCAAGCGGCTGCTCGACCTTGGCGCTCCCGAGATCATCATCCGCAACGAAAAGCGCATGCTTCAGGAAGCCGTCGATAGCCTTATCGACAACGGGCGCCGCGGCCGCGCCGTCAGTGGCAGCGGCAACCACAAGCTGAAGAGCCTGAGCGACATGCTCAAGGGCAAGCAGGGGCGCTTCCGCCAGAACCTCCTCGGCAAGCGCGTCGACTACTCTGGCCGCTCGGTCATCGTGGTCGGCCCGAACCTGAAGCTCAACCAGTGCGGTCTGCCTAAGAAGATGGCGCTCGAACTGTTCAAGCCGTTCGTCATGCACTCTCTGGTGGCCAAGGGTCTCGCTCACAACATCAAGAGCGCCAAGCGCATTGTTGAGCGCGCGCGTCCCGAAGTCTGGGACGTGCTGGACGAAGTCATTCATGACCGCCCGGTACTCCTCAACCGCGCCCCTACGCTGCACCGGCTCGGTATCCAGGCCTTCCAGCCGATATTGATCGACGGCTCGGCGATTCAGCTCCACCCGCTCGTCTGCTCCGCCTTCAACGCGGACTTCGACGGCGACCAGATGGCCGTCCACGTGCCGCTTAGCCGCGAGGCTGTGGCCGAGGCCAAGCAGATCCTGCTCTCAACCAACAACCTCCTCTCCCCTGCAAGTGGCGACCCGGTGGTAGCCCCTTCCCTGGACATGGTGCTCGGCTGCTTCTATATGTCGGACATGGCCGAAAAGGCACATGGCCAATACGCCGAGACGCAGCACACCATGAGTGATGGGACGGTCCGCAAGCAGGTCAGTGGTCAATACGGTTCGTTCGAAGACGCAAAGCTTTCGTTCGACCTCGGAAACGTTGAGCTGCGGGCAAAAATCCGCGTGCGAACCGACCGTGCCGTGATGGGTCCCGGCATGACGGCACCCGAGCAGCCGCCGCTGGATGCCGCCGGAAAGCCCATGCGGCGGTTCATTGAGACCACCGTTGGCCGGATCATCTTCAACCAGGTCCTGCCTGAAGAGATCGCCTTCCAGAACATGGGCATGGACCGGCCAGCTCTCCGCCGCGTTGTTGCCGAGTGCTATCGCACGCTCGGCGGCGAAGCGACCGCGGAGGTCGTGGACCGCATCAAGAACACCGGTTTCCGCTACGCCACGCAGAGCGGAATTACCATCGCCATCCACGAGATCCAGGTGCCCAAAGAGAAGGGCAAGATGCTCGAGGAAGCCGACAGGAAGGTGGACGAACTCGTCGACCAGTTCCAGATGGGGCTGATCACCGAGGACGAACGCTACCAGGGCACTGTAGATATCTGGGCTGACACCACGAAGCAGGTAGAAAACGCCATCAAGGCGCGCATGCCTGAATACGGCTCGCTCAACTACATGGCCAGTTCCGGCACGAAAGGCAACATCACGCAGATTCGCCAGATGGCGGGTATGCGCGGCCTGATGGCGGACCCCAACGGCCGCGTCATCGAACTGCCGATTCGCGGCTCCTTCCGCGAAGGCCTCACTGTCCTCGAATACTTCATCTCCACCCACGGCGCCCGCAAGGGTCTCGCCGACACCGCTCTGCGAACCGCCGACTCCGGCTACCTGACCCGTCGCCTGATCGACGTCGCGCAGGACGTAATCATCCTCGAAGAGGACTGCGGCACCACCTCCGGCCTCTGGATTGAACGGGACGAAGGCAAGGACAGCCTCGATTCGCTCGCCAGCCGGATCATCGGACGCTACCTGGCGATGGCCGTCATCAACGAAAAGACCGGCGAGATCCTCGCTGACCGCGACAACGAGATCAGCGAAGAAGTAGCCGCCGCTATTGACCGCGCGGACGTGCCCCGTGTGCTGGTGCGCACGCCTATGTCCTGCGAAGCCGAACGCGGCATCTGCGCCCTCTGCTACGGACGTGACCTTGGTCGCGGGCACCTCGTCAAGCTGCGGACAGCGGTTGGCATCATCGCCGCCCAGTCCATCGGCGAGCCGGGTACCCAGCTCACCATGCGTACCTTCCACACCGGTGGCGTGGCCAGCGCGGCCGACATCACCAGTGGCCTCCCCCGCGTTGAAGAGCTGTTCGAAGCGCGTGCCCCTAAGGGCGAAGCGATCATCAGTGAGACCGATGGCGTGGTGGAAGTTGTCCAGGAAAACGAACGGCGCATCGTGCGCGTCACCAGCGTTGACACGTTGGTCGAAGAGTACGAAGTGCCCGCCAAGGGCGAAGTGCTCATCGAAAACGGCAAGCGCGTGAGCGCCGGGGCCGTCCTCGCTCGCGGCCCCCAGGCCAAGGTTACAGCCGCCAACCCGGAAGCCATTCCCGGCGAACCTGTACTCTCTCGCATCTCCGGCGAGGTCCGCTACTCCGGCAAGAACAAGCTGCAGGTTGTGTACGAAGAGCGCGAAGAGCGCGAGTACGCAATCCCCGCGGCCGCCCGCCTGTTGGTCGAAAGCGGTGAGTACGTGAACGCTGGCGCCCAGCTCACCGAAGGCGCACGCAACCCGCAGCACATCCTCTCCATCCAGGGCCGCGATTCGGTTCGCAAATACATGGTTGATGAGGTCCAGAAGGTCTATAAGTCTCAGGGCGTCAACATCAACGACAAGCACATTGAGGTCATCACCCGCCAGATGCTCCGCCGCGTGAAGGTGGACCACCCCGGCGACACTGGCTACCTGCCGGGCGACCTTGAAGACCGCCGCCTGTTTGAGGAATCGAACAACAAGATCATCGCGGAAGGTGGCGAACCAGCCACCGCCCAGCCGGTGCTCCTTGGCGTCACGAAAGCCTCGCTCAACACCCACTCTTGGCTGGCCGCAGCCTCCTTCCAGGAGACGACGCGCGTGCTCACCAATGCTGCCATCGATGGCATGGTGGACCGCCTCACCGGCCTCAAGGAAAACGTCATCATCGGCAAGCTCATTCCCGCTCGCAGCGAGATCGTCGTGCCCAAGCGTGAGCACTACGCCGAACTCGATGTCCCGGAATCTCTCCTCCTTGAGGAAGAGTCCGAGCTCGAACAGATGCTCGCCGAACGCGAATCTTCCACGCACCGCCCGGCGTCCATCGCCATCCTCGATGAGGAAGACGACGACATTGGCGCCCTCCCCGCCGAAGGCGAGGATGAAGAAGAGGAAGACCCGATTATCGGCGGCGCTTAAATCCGCCCCCTCCACCCAACAGGACGGCCCCGCTCATTGAGCGGGGCCGTTTTCGTTGAGCCGCCTTCGGAGCGCCTAATACAGCCGCTCTCGCACATCCTTGGCCATCGCAGCGTCCATCTGCTCGCGCGTCACGGCCAGCTTCTTCTGATCGATGATTGCCGCCGAAAGCGACGGCACGTCTGCTGGGTCGGGCCAATGCTCCGGCTTCCAGAGCTCTGCCCGCACGACGCATTTTGCGCAGTGCATGAACGCCTCGGCTACCTCAACGACCACCGCCAGTTCTGGAGCCCTGCCCCTCACCACCATTCGCTCGCGAAGGGCGTCGTCACGAACGATGCTCGCCTTGCCCTGCACCCGCAGCGTCTCCGGCACCCCCGGCACCATAAAGAAGAGCGCGACCTTCGGGTTCTTGATGATGTTCGAAAACGTGTCCCCACGGCGATTGCCGGGCCGGTCCGGAATGGCCAGCGTGTGTTCATCCAGCACGACCACGAATCCGAAGGGGTCGCCTTTGGGCGAGACGTCCTGGTTCCCGCCGCCGTCCGACGAGCCGATGAGCACGAACGGAGATCGCGCGATGAATCCCGCGAAATGCTTGTCGATATGGTCGATCGCCTTCCCCGCGGCTCCAGCCGACGGGTGGCCTAACACTTCTCGGAGTTCGTCTTCGGTTCGAATGACGTCGATGAATCGGTCGGATGGCATGGGTGCTCGCTAAAAAGGGATACACCACGGTAACAACTTCGCCGATCCGCGCCTACTGACAGATTTCGGGGGGTTTCAGGACCGGGAGCTTACGCCGGACCCTCGAGAAGCACCGCCGCCCGCGCCGACATCGCTTCGCCGCGACCGACCGCATCCAACCCCTCGGCGGTCTTTGCCTTTACGCTCACCTGCGATACCTCGATTCCGGCGATCTCGGCGATTCGCTCGCGGATGTGCGCGATGTACGGCGTAAGCTTCGGTCGCTCCGCGGACACTGTCGCGTCGATATTCCCCACTTCGTAGCCCGCTTCCCGCGCCAGCCGAAGAGCGACCCGCAGGAAATCGGCGCTATCGGCGTGAGCGTAACGTGGGTCCGAGGGCGGAAAGTGGTGCCCGATGTCGCCCAGCGCGCCGGCGCCTAGCACTGCATCCGTGATTGCATGGAGAAGCACGTCGGCGTCGCTGTGCCCGGCCAGCCCTGGCCCCTCTTCGATAATCACCCCGCCCAGCACCAGCGTGCGAGCGTCGTCGATCCGATGAATGTCTTCGCCAACCCCGATGCGCGTCACGCCAACCCTCGCGCGCGAAGGATGAGTTCGGCAATCTGTAGGTCCAACGGACGCGTGATCTTGATGTTCTCCACGCTGCTCTCCACCACGCTGCACTCCAACCCAAGACGGCTGAGCATGGCTGCATCATCTGTTTCGTCGTTGTCGCTCATTTTCGCTGCATCCAGCCACGCCTGGCGCAGCACCACCTGCGGCGTCTGCGCCGCCCACAGCGCGGACCGTTCGGGATGCCCGTAAAGCAACGCCGAACGCACTTCCTTGATGGTATCCGTAACGGGCACCGCAGCGATCGCACCGTTCGTCCCCTCGGCCGCGGCAATCACTTGCTCGACTAAGGCGGCCGGGGTGAGCGGACGCGCCCCATCGTGAATTGCGACATAACGCGTGCGAACCGCAGCCAGCCCGGCGGCCACGCTGTCCCGTCGCCTCTCGCCGCCAGCCACCACGCGCAGCTCCTTCGCTGGCGTCCATTCTTCGGCCAGGTCCCTTATCCAATCGTGCTTGTCAGCGGGCGCCACGACAACGATGCCAGCAACGTTCGTCACTTCGCCATACGTCGCCAGCGACCAGGCCAGCACGGGACGCCCGGCAAGCATAGCGGCTAGCTTGTCAGCCTCGCCAAACCGCGATGACCCGCCGCCAGCCACAATCACTGCATCAAGGTGCATGGCTCCGAGGATACGAGAGCAGGGCCAAGGGCCAAGCGCGTTCACCCGTTACGTCTCGTCCCCTATCATGGAAGTTCGGCCTGCCGCGTTCGCGACGGTCTGAGGAGGATTCCCATGACTGCAAGCATCGACCAGTTGCTGACCCGCGTCTCCAAGCCCGCCCGCTACACCGGCGGCGAATGGAACAGCGTCACTAAGGACTGGCGTTCAGCCACCGTGCGCATCGCCCTCGCCTTCCCGGACAACTACGACATCGGGATGTCCAACATGGGCCTCGGCATCCTCTACGACCTGCTGAACAAGATCGAGGACGTGGCTTCCGAGCGCGTGTTTGCACCCTGGGAGGATATGGAGGCAGAGATGCGCCGTGAGGGGACGCTCCTCTGGAGTCTCGAAAGCCGCCACCCCGTGCGCGACTTCGACATCCTTGGCTTCACCCTGCAATACGAAATGGGCTACACCAACGTCCTCAACATGCTCGACCTCGCAGGCATTCCGATCTGGTCGAAAGAGCGTGGCGAAGAGCACCCGATCATTATTGCGGGCGGCAGCGGCGCCTTTAATCCGGAGCCTCTCGCGCCGTTCATCGACGCCTTCTTCCTGGGCGAAGGCGAAGACGCCGTCCAAGAACTCGCTGACCGCGTGCGCGAGTGGAAGCGCACCAACGTCCCTCGCGCAGAGCGCCTGCGCGAACTGATGACCATGCCCGGCGTCTACGTGCCGAGGTTCTACGAACCTCGCTACGACGCCTCCGGCCACTTCGCCGGACTGGATGCGCAAGATGGCGCACCCGCCTCGATCACGCGTCGCGTGGTCGAAGTGCTGCCACCCGCCCTCGTCAAGCCAATTGTGCCGTTCTTGCAGACCGTGCACGACCGCGCAGCGGTTGAGATTCAGCGCGGGTGCACCCAGGGCTGCCGCTTCTGCCCGGCTGGCATGATCTATCGTCCCACGCGCGAACGCAGCCCCGAAGAGGTGGTCCAAGCGGCCCGCGAACTGATGCAGAACACCGGCTACGACGAAATCTCGCTTCTCTCCCTCAGCACCACTGACCACAGCCAGATCGTGCCGATGGTCGATAGCCTCAACGCCACCTTCCCGGATCTCAAGATCGGCATTCCCAGCACGCGCGTGGACAGCTTTTCTGTCGATGTTGCGAACGCCGTGGCCAAGGGCAAGAAGCACACCCTCACGCTCGCGCCCGAGGCCGGTAGCCAGCGGCTGCGTAACGCCATCAACAAGCTCGTCAGCGAAGAAGATTTGCTCGGCGCGGCCGAAAACGCCTTCCAGCGTGGCTGGACGGGCGTGAAGATGTACTACATGGTCGGCCTTCCGACCGAGACGAAGGATGACGTCGCGGGCATCATTGAAATGGGCCAAAAGGTGAAATCGATCGGCCGTAAGTACGTTGGCGGCCGAGCTCGCGTGCGCGTCAGCACCAGCAACCTGGTGCCCAAGCCGCATACGCCCTTTCAGTGGGCGCGCCAGGACACCGCCGCGGAGCTCGAGCCGAAGCACTACCTGCTCAAGGACGGCTGCCGCTCGGCCGGCGTGGAGTTCAGCTGGAACGACCCGCGCGATAGCTTCGTCGAGGCTATCCTCAGCCGCGGCGACCGCAAGGTGGGGCTCGCAGTCTACGAGGCATGGCGTCGCGGCGCGAAGTTTGACGCCTGGAGCGAGCACTTCAAGCCTGACATCTGGCGGGAAGCGTTCGCCGCAGCCGGCGTCGATGGCGACTGGTTCGCCCACCGTGAGTGGGACACGCAGGAGCCGCTGCCCTGGGACCACGTCGACTGCGGCGTGACCAAAAGCTACCTCCGCGGCCAGTGGCGCGATGTCCATTCAGTGAAGACCGTTGCTGACTGCCATCACGGCTCGTGCAACGTCTGCGGCATGCAGAATTTCGAAGCGCTGAACGGCGAAAAAGGCGTGAGCGATTGTCTCGTCAAGCTCGACAAGTTGGTCGAAATGCGTCGTGGGGCGAAGAAGTACCAGGGCGAGGCGCTTGAACTGGTTTAGCACCGGAACGTAGGCGGCGCTCCTGTACACTCCGCCGGTGACCCCTCGTGGACTCCTGGCAGACCTTCCGCGCGCGCCAGCTGTCCTGTGAAGCCGGGCATCGTCATCGTCACCTTCAAGTGCCGCGAACTGGCGCTCGAATGCCTCGCCTCGATCGACCGCGAACTTCCGGCAGCGCTCGCTGCCACGGTTATCGTCGATAACGCCTCGAATGACGGAACGCTCGAGGCAATTCGATGCCGCTTTCCACGCGTCCGAACGCTCGCCAAGGCCAAGAACGTAGGCTTCGCGGCAGCGGCCAACGCTGGTATCCGCCTGCTGCCTGACTGTGAGGTGGTCTGCCTGCTCAACCCGGACACGTCGTTGCTAGACGATGGTTTCGCCTCCGCTGCGCAGTTCTTGGCTGACAACGACGACGTTGGCGTGCTGGGAGTGCGCATCAAAAACCCGGACGGCGGGAGGCAGGCCTCGTGTCGCGCCTTCCCATCACACCTTACGGCGCTCTTCAATCGCCATTCTCTGACAACGAGGCTGCTGCCCGGCAACCGCTGGTCCAGGCGCTACCTGATGACCGACTGGACTCACGACGAACCGCGCGATGTCGACTGGGTTTCGGGCGCGTGCATGCTGATCCATCGCCGGGCATTCGACGCCGTTGGGTTGCTGGACCCGGAGTACTTTTTCAGCATTGAAGACGTGGACTACAGCCGGCGCGTATATAACGCCGGGTTGCGCGTGATGTACTACCCGCAAGCCCGCGTCCAGCACCGCGTTGGGGGGAGCTCCCGTCACGCCGTCTACCGTGCGATGACCGCGCATCACCGGGGGATGTGGCGCTACTACCGCCAGCACATGGCTACCAATCGCCTGCTCGACGCAGCGACCGCCGCGGGGATCGCCGGGCGGCTCGGTATCCACGCCGCTTCCTACGCGATGCGGACTGCGAAGAACCGGGCGCTGCGCCGCGCCAATCCCTAACCGCCGGCGTCTGTGACGGCCGGCTCCGGGCGGCGTCTGAGCGTTAACATGCGAGCCGAGTTCCACATCGTGCCGACGTAGCCAAGCGTCACCGCTAACACAAGCGCGAACACCACCACGGCACCGCCAACAATCGCCGAGCCGACATTCTTGTACCACGCGTGAAGGAACAGTGCAGCCGTACAGAACACACCGGTGATCGCGTAACTGGTAAGCGCCACATTCAGCGCGCTGAAGCTGAAGTTGCGCTCGATGCGGTCGTGAAAGTGATCGTGATCAGCCTCGAAGGGATGGGCGCCAGCAAGGTAGCGCCGAAGGAAGGCGATTCCGGCATCCAAAACGGGTAGCCCGAGAGCCACCAGCGGAATGTAGAGCGGCACCCGCCCGGTTGTGTCCACGAACCCAGCGATGCTCAACGCCCCGATCGTGAACCCCAGGAAATAGGCGCCCGAATCGCCGAGCAGCCGCCGGGCGTGCGGCAAGTTGAACGGCACGAAACCGAGCGATGCACCTGCCAACGCGGCAAAGAGCATGGCGATCAGGTCATGACCAAGGTCCCACGCCACGTACGCCATCGTCGCCGAGACCAGCACGGAAATCCCCGCCGCCACCCCGTCCTGCCCGTCGATCAGGTTCACAGCGTTCGTCACCACCACTAGCCAGAGAACCGTCACAGGCAAGTCCAGCCAGCCTAGCCCGACCGTGTCGCCACCGGGCAGCGTCATCGCTCCCACGTGGAAGCCGCCGAAATAGAGCGCTGTGGCTGTGTCAATCGCGGGGGTTAATGAGCCGGAGATCGCGGGAGTTATAGAGCCACCCGTGGATGATGATTGCGGTGTTCAGGGCATGGATGCCTCCGGGGGGCGAGGAGCCAGTTTGGCGCGGTAACTGGGCCCGTCGATGACGAGCTGGTGGGCACCGTTGGCAAGGCGGTCGAGGGCGGAGTTAGCGAGGATGGGGTCGGCAAAGAG